>CBINGT010000042.1:0-13333 GCA_966250245.1 uncultured Anaerolineae bacterium | reverse complement strand
ATCCGTCTCCCTGTGGCGGGAGAGGGACTTTTATTGCCAGGGATCGCCGCTTACTCCAAATTAAATGTCGGGGAGCCGAAAAAACGGGCGGAGCAAACTCTGCATTTAGCCCGTTTTTCGCTTTCGCTAACCGCTAACCGCTAACTGCTGTTTCCCGCTGGAAGCATCAACGTAAACGTGCTGCCGACGCGCGGCTCGCTCTGCGCGAGCAGCGCCCCGCCGTGCCGCTCCGCGATCGCCTTGGCGATGGGCAGGCCCAGGCCGCTGCCTTTGATGCGGCGCGTTTCGGGCGTCTGTACGCGGTAGAACTGCTCGAAGACGTGCGGCAGGTCGTCCGGCGGAATGCCGATTCCCTGGTCCTGCACGCGCACCGAGGCCATCCCCTGGCACTCGTCGACCGTGATGCGCACCTCACCGCCCTGCGTCGAATACTTGATCGCGTTGCTGATCAGGTTGCCGATGGCTTCCTCAAGCTGCTCCGCATCCCCATTGACGATGCACGGCCCGTCCGCCACCAGACGCAGGCTCACGTCCTGCGAGCGGGCGCTCGCTTCGAGGTCACTCACCTGCTGGTGGACGAGCGCCGTCAGATCGGTCGGCTCGCGGCGGATCGGCGCATCCGACTCCAGCCATGACGCGTACAGCAGCTTGTCGATCATGGCGCGCATGTGGGCGAGGTTGTCTTGCGCGCGGGCGATAAGCGAAGCTTGCATTTCCGGTGGCGTCCCCTCGTCTTCCAGCAGGTCGAGGGCGGACTTGGCGACCGCCAGCGGCGTCTTCAGCGAGTGGATGGCCTGCTTGACGCGGTCGGATGCCAGCGTCGGCAGGGCGGGGGCGGTTGGCGGCAGGATCAGCCAGCGGCTCCCATCCGGCAGCGGGACGAGCGTCGCGTCCGCGCGGCCTTCTTCCGCGAAATAGCCGCTCACCGCTGGAACGTCCGCCAGCGGGCGATCGAGTATCGCGGCGCGTTCCACGCCGAGCGCCTGCTCGGCGGCGGGGTTGGCATAGAACAGCGTGTCGCGCGCGTCCACGGCGATCACCGGCTCGGACAGGGCGTTCATCAGCGTGCGGAACGCGTCGGCGGACAGCATCTCAGGTCTTACTCCATCATTGCAGACGCCAGCAGCGCGGGTAAATCCCGCAGGGCATAAGCGATCCGCGTGCCGGGCCACGTGAGCAGCGTCCCGTCGATCAGGTGGATGTGGCCGCGCCGCGCGGCAGGAATGTCGAGCGCCGCGAGCCGGTTCGCGTCATCCACGCCGAAGGGAAACCCCTCGCCTTCGGGAAGCAGGATCACGTCTGGCTGCGCTGCAACCAGATCGTCGGGTGTGACCGGCTCGCCCTCGGGAAACAGGCTCTCGCCGCCGCACACGCGCAACAGGTCGTGTGTGAAGCTCGCGCGGGCGGGGCAGCGCCAGGGATCGCGGCTCAGCGGGGCGAAGACGGTCACTGGCGGGGTGGCGCGCGACGCGGCGAGCGTGGCATCGTAGGCGCGCTCGATGGCCTGCACGCGGGGAACCATCACCGGATGATCAAAGGCGTTCATAATGTCCCACAGCAGGTTAAGCGCTTCAAACACAGAGCGCGGCCCCGTTTGCCAGACGGTCAGCCCGGCAGCGAGCAGTTCATCCGCCACACTGGGGGGATTGACCTCGTCGCTCACAAACACGAGATCGGGCGCCAGCGCGATGATCTGGTCGCAGTCGGGCGCGTCGGGTGCGCCCACGCGCGCCAGCCCGTCTAGCGCCCCGGCCGGATGCACGCAGGCGTCGGTCACCGCGATCAGGCGCGCGCCCAGATCGAGGTCAAACAGCGATTCGGTCAGGCTAGGGACAAGCGACACCACGCGCCGGGGCGATTCGTCCAGCAGGGGGGCGGCGTGCGCAGCGACTGGCTGCGCGGCCGCATCGGGAGTGTCGGGATCCATTGCAGGGTCGTGCAAGCGAACTACCTTCTGTCCTTCAACCGTGAGCCGGGATCGTAGCGCTGGCCGAGGGAGACGGTCACCGCGCCATTCCCCAATACCTCGACCTCGCCGCGCGGGCCGAAGGCGATCCCCGCGCCTGCGCCAAGCCCCAGCCCGAAGCCATCCGGAACGCCGCGCACCCACGCCCGCAGGTCCGCCGCCTGACCGGCCGTGTAGCCGGGCATGATCACGGCTGACGATAGCCAGCCGATGCCGTCGTAGAGCGTGCCGCGCTCGACAAAGGCCGCGCCCAACATTCCGGCGCTAGCCCCGGCGGCATACACCGTCGCGCCGCGATCAAATGCTTCCTCGATGGCGCTGAGGGCGATCCCGGCCAGCGCATCGCGCAGGGCGTGCGTGCTTGGCCCATCGCCGAGGATGATGACGCCCGCCTCGTTGATGTCCCGGTAGATGACGTCGTCTTCCTCGCCGACCAGATCGACCAAGTAGCCGGTCCGCGCGCCGAGGTCGCGCAGCGCGTCCATGTGGCGATCGGCGGTGTCCACGTCTCCGGCAGCCCACAGATACGCGATCGGGCCCTGGGAGAGCGTGCGCGTCAGAATGGCAGCTTCGATCGCCTGCACGTCGCCGCCGGACGGGTCTCCGCCGCCGGAGAGCACGATCCAGCCGCTTCCGGGGCGCCATTTGAAGATGTTGACCTGAGGCATGGTTACGCGTTCGCTTCCTGGCTTACCGTGTCGTTTTGTTGATCTATAGTGTAGCCGGGCATGACAAACGACGCGACTGCCGTCGCCAGAAGCTCGACCGCCAGCGGGATGACCGCCTCGTCGAAGTCGAAGCGCGGGTGATGGTGCGGATAGGCCAGGTTGCGCTCGGCGTTTGACGAGCCGACGAAGAAGTACAGCCCTGGCACCGCATCGAGGAAGTACGACATATCCTCGGCCAGCATGGTCTGATAGCCGGTGACCACGCGCAGCTCCGGGTGGGTCCGCTCGAACAGCGCGCGCAGGCGCTGCGTGATCGCCGGGTCGTTGACGACCGGGAGCGTCAACTCGTGGACCTCAAGCTCGGCGGTGCAGCCGAACGCGCCCGCGACGCTCTCCGCAATCTCGCGCATCCGCCGGACGAGCGTATCGCGCACCTCGGGCCTGAACATGCGGATCGTGCCGCGTAGCTCCGCGTGCGAGGGGATGATGTTGAACGCCGTGCCCGCCTGGAACGAGGTGACCGAGATTACCGCGCTTTCGACCGGCGGCAGGCTGCGCGTGACGATGGTTTGCAGCGCGGTGACGATCGCGCTCGCGGCGACGATCGGGTCGCGTGTTTCGTGCGGCGCCGCGCCATGCCCTCCGCGCCCCGTGACGCGAATCGAGAAGTCGCCCGCGCCCGCCATGAACGGCCCCTCGGTGATCGCCAGCGTGCCGAGCGGCCCTTCGTTCCACAGGTGCAGGCCGACCGCCACATCCGGCGCTGGGTTTTCGAGCGCGCCGTCGTCGATCATGGCTTTTGCGCCGCGACCGATCTCCTCGGCAGGCTGGAAGACGAACTTCACCCGCCCCGCGATGGCGTCACGCTGCGCGCTTAAAAGCTCCGCCACGGCGAGCGCGATGGTGGTGTGCGCGTCATGGCCGCAGGCGTGCATCACGCCGGGCGTCTTCGAGGCGTAATCGACCACGTTTTCCTCGGTGATTGGCAGCGCGTCCATGTCCGCACGGACCAGCACGGTCGGCCCGTCGCCGGAGCCTTCCAGCACGCCGATCACGCCAGTCTTGCCGACCCCGGTCTGCACTTCCAGCCCCAGGCGATTGAGCGTTTCGGCGACGATGCCCGCCGTGCGCACTTCCTGAAAGCCTAGCTCCGGGTGTTGGTGCAGGTCGCGCCGCCGGGCGATCCACTCGCTCTGCCGCGCGGCGATCTGGGGGGTGAAGTCGATGGTCATACGTGGCCTGCCTGACGGGGAAGCTCCCCCGCTCAACTTAACTGAAATACGCGAAACGCCTCGGTATAGCGCGGGCCATCCCCGGCGAACTGCGGGTCGACCGCCTCACGCTGGCGCCGCGCCATGTCGTCCAGGTCCGCGATCTGGCTGACGTGCTCGCGCAGCGCCGCGATCTTCGTCTCAAGATAGTCGGTCACATCGACCTTGACGGTCGGCGTGAGCGTGCCGCACAGATAGACCTGGTGGACCTTATGCGGCTGCAAGCCCTCGTCGCGATAGAGTTCGGGAAACGTCAGATGATCGCGCGCCGACGGGAAGACCGCATCCAGCGCCGCATCGCCGATCGCCCGGTGATCGGGGTGATTGAGATAATCCGTGCCGTACCAGCGGGCGGTCGGGTCATTCGTCACGACGATATCCGGCCGCTTGAGGCGGATCAGGCGTGTAAGCTGGCGGCGCAGGTCGAGCGTCGGCTGAAGCTCGCCATCGGGATAGCGCAGGAAGATGACTTCCTGCACGCCCAGTTTGGCGGCGGCGGCGCGTTCCTCGGCCTCACGGATCTCGATAAGCTGCTCACTGGTGATCGAGAGATCGCCGGAGCCTTTGTCGCCGCTGGTCGCCAGCACGAAGATCACGTACCGTCCCTCGGCGGCCCACTTGGCGAACGTGCCGCCGCAGAAAAACTCCGGATCGTCCGGATGTGCGAAGATGCCCATCACACGCTGAGGCGCGGACGCATCGTTCGGGGATGCCATACCTTGCTCGTCCTTCATACGGTGCTACTACACAGGCTATCAGTTGCTCGAATCCCGCCGCCGGGAGTGCCGCGAGCGCCCGCCGCGACGGCGCGAGTGCCGCCGGTGGCCGGGGTCGGACGCGGGCCGCGCCGGTCCAGAGTCATGCGAGGGGCCGTGATCGGGAGCCGGGGGCGGCGTGGCGTCGAGACCGCTGTCCACATCGTACCCAAGATCCAGATCGCCGTCGTCATCCTCGTCAACTTCGGTTTCGGCGGTGGCCTCGCCGGAGCGCGCCCCACAGGTGCAACCGCCGTTTTCGTGCTTGGAGCACCCGGCCTCGGCCTTCGCCTTGAGGGCCTCGAACTCTTCGAGCGGGATAAGCTCCTCACGCTTCACGAGGTAGCGCGTCTCGTCGACCAGCACGGTCACGGCGTCGCTCAGCGGATGCACGTCGACCACCTTGCCCTCGCCGTGCGGCGTGCCGACACGCTTGTTGCGCTTGGGAAGCTGCTTGCGCGCCTCGACGTACTGCTCGTACTCGTAGATCAGGCAGCAGCGCAGCCGCCCGCACATGCCCGTGATCTCAGATGGGTTCAGCGAAATGCCCTGCGCCTTCGCCATCTTGATCGAGATCGGGCTGAAGTCGGTCAGGAAGGTGCTGCAACAGCGCGGGATCCCGCACGCGCCCATGCCGCCGATCAGCTTGGCGACGTCGCGCGGTCCGATCTGCCGCAGATCGATTTGCGCGGAGAAGTGACGGCGGAGCGCCAGACGCAGGCGCGTGGTGTTGATCTTGTCTTCGGCGCTGAACAGGAATGTCAGCAGCGTGCCGTCGAAGTTGTATTGCGCGGCGACGAACTTGGCGTTGTGGTATCCGCCGATCTCGGCGGCCTTCTCGCGGCAGATGATCAGCGCTTCGACCTCGCGCGCCTTCCAGAGCTTCTGGGTCATCATGTCGACGGGGGTCGCTTTGCGCAGAATCGGCTTGTACTCGCGCGGGACGGTGTCGTCTTCGGCGTTCATCAGCTTCATCACCTGGCCCATCTGCATACCGCGCGCCGTCTCGACGATGACGAAATCGCCTACGACCAGATCGGGCAGGTGAGCGCTGCCGAAATAATAAAGCTTGCCGACCTCTTGAAAGCGCACGGCAGCGATTGCGCTGGAAACAGCCTGAAGCTGCTCATTCGTTTGGAGTGTCATTGAACTACCTTTAAGGCTTGGCTTCGGTGAGTGTGCGGTACTTTTAGCCCGGTGTATCGCTTGACAACTATAAAGGATGAATGGGGCGTTTGCAATAAGCGGGCAGCAGCGCGTTGTGCGGGAAAAAGCGGCGTGCCGGACGTCACTTTTCCCGCGCGGCAAGCCGCGAAAGGGGGTTGGTTTGCATCTTCTAACCGCCCCCGGCTGGCCGCTGCCGCTGGCGTTGTGGAAACAAGCCGATCGGTGTATCCTGATGGCGGATGGGGTCACAGGGCAGAGAGGACTGGTTAGGATGGCGCAGTTTCAAACGCGTTCTCGCTTAGGGTTATTCGTGCTGGCGCTTGGCGTCTCGCTGAGCCTTTCGGCGTGCTACAAGAACGCGGGCGAAAACCTGGAGCCGACCTCGAACCGCGTTCAACTGGAGGATCTGACTCCGACCCTGACAGCCACGCTCGACAGCAACGCCATCAGCCCCACTCCCTCGACGCAGCCGCTTCAGGCCACGCCGACCTCGGGCGGACCGGGCGTTCCGCCAGAGACGGCTGCGCCTACGCCCGACGACACGCTGCCGGACATTCTGCCGACGCGCGCCGAGCCGACCACGACCCCGTCCGGCCCGACGATCACCACGCCCAGCATGAGCGACATCATCCCGACGGACATTCCGACCGCGACGATTGACCCAACGCTGCTCCCCTCGCCGACGCCGCTGCCGCCGGGCGTAGATCCGTGCATCGTGGTGATTGCCGGTGGCGATACGCTGATGTCGCTGTCGCGCGAGCATGGGGTGACGGTCGAAGGACTGGTGGCCGCCAACCCGACTGTGCTGACCGCGGGCGAGCTGACGACGCTCCAGATCGGGTGGGAGTTGCGCTTGCCAGACTGTGGCACGCCGGTCGCTCCCGACACCGCGCCGGTTGACGCTGCCGGGCAGCCGGTCGACCCGGCGGGCGCGAGCGGCCCGATCGTGCATGTCGTCCAGGCGGGCGATACGCTGTTCTCGATTGCGCAGCGTTACGGCGTGACGGTGGATGCGATTGTTGCGGCGAACGGCATCACCAACCCGAACGCGCTCAGCATCGGCCAGCAGTTGACGATCCCCGCGCCATAGCGCGGCTCGCGTGCTCGACTTCCACCAGATCCCGCGCCCGTCAGACCGGCGCATTGCGTTGCACGTACAACCTGCTGCCGAGCGAGCGCTGCGCCAGGGCCACCCCTGGCTCTATGATCAAGCCATCCGCAAACAAAGCCACGATGGGGTATCCGGCGACCTGGCGGTGATCTTCGACCGCAAAGGGCGCTTCCTGGCAATCGGACTGTACGACCCCGACTCGCCCATTCGGGTGAGAGTCCTTCAACACGGCGCGCCGTCTCCTATTAACGTGGAATGGTTTGAAGCGCGCTTGCGTGCGGCGGCGGTGCGACGCGCTCCGCTTCCGGCGCAGGGCACGACGGGCTATCGCCTCGTCCATGGCGAGAACGATGGGCTGCCAGGGCTGGTGATCGATCGCTATGCGGAAACGCTGGTGCTGAAGCTGTATACTGCCGCCTGGCTGCCGCACCTGCGAGACGTGATCCCCGGCTTGCAGCGCGTGCAGCCGTTTGATAGGCTGGTTTTGCGTGTGAGCCGTCGGCTGGTTCCGCTTGTCGAGCCATATGGCCTTACCGACGGGCAAACACTGATCGGGTCGGCGCCGTCGGGCCCCGTGCACTTCGAGGAAAACGGGCTGCGCTTCGCCGCAGATGTGGCCGCAGGGCACAAGACGGGTTTCTTCTTCGATCATCGCGACAACCGGGCGCACGTCCGGTCGCTGTCGTCGGGCCGGAGCGCGCTGGACGTGTTCGCGTATAGCGGTGGATTCTCGGTCTATGCGGCGGCGGGCGGCGCTGTTTCGGTGCTAAGCGTGGATGCCAGCGCCCCGGCCCTGGAAGCCGCGGTCGCGAATTTCGCGCTGAACCGGGATCGCGCTCCGATCCGCGCCGCGCGGCATACGGTGCGGGTCGGGGATGCGTTCGAGCAGTTGCAGCAGCTTAGTGCGGAAGGCCAGCGCTTCGACCTGATCATTGTCGATCCCCCCTCATTCGCAAAGCGCGCGGTGGAAGTTCGTGGGGCGCTGGCGCTGTATGCGCGGCTCACCCGGCTCGCGCTGAGCGTGTTGTCGGCGGACGGCGTGCTGGTGATGTCGTCGTGTTCGAGCCGGGTCAGTCCCGACGCCTTTTTCGGCGCAGTGTTGCGCGCCGCTGCCGAAGCGGGCCGCCCCTTACGCGAGCTACGGCGCACCGGGCACGCGCTCGATCACCCGATCGGGTTTCCCGAAGGGGAATACCTGAAGTGCCTGTTCGCAACGGCGCCGCGCTAACAAAAACACCCGGTCATTGCGCCGGGTGTTTGTGCGTATTCTTGGGTGTACCCCCACCAGGATTCGAACCTGGGCCTTTGCCTCCGGAGGGCAACGCTCTATCCCCTGAGCTATGGGGGCCTGTACCTTTTCATTTTACCAGCCAACAGCCTGACGTCAACCCTCGGACTCAGTGGCGGGGGGCGCGTCAGGGGACGCGGCAGGCTCGTCGGCGAGCATCGGCGCGACCTCGGCGCGGGAGTAGCGGATCAGGTCGGCAGGCGTGATCTTCATCAGGGCGTTGAGCCCGCCACCGCCTGCGTAGACCATCCCGTACTTTTGAATCGCCGGATCGATGAAGGCGGGCATCGGCGTCTTGAGCCCCAGCGGGGGGACCGTCCCGACCGCGTAGCCGGTCAGCTCCTGCACTTCTTGGGCATCGGCGAGGCGAATCTTCTTGACGCTGATATTTAGCCGCTTCGCCAGTTTCTCGGGGTCCACGCGGCGCATCCCGCACCCGTACACGATGAACGGCGTGCCATCCACCAGGAAGACGACCGACTTGACGATCTGGTCTGGCTCCACGCCCAGCACGCGAGCGGCCGCTTCGACCGTTGGGGTCGGTCCACCGGGGAAGATGATCTCGGCGGGGATGTTCTGCTCTGCGAGGTAGGCGCGCAGGTTCTCCGGCGTGAGCGGCTGTTGGGTGCGCTCGTCCGCCACTTCGAGGAACAAAAGCTCTGCGTCGGGCGCGAACTCCATCAAGTCCTTCCCGGCGGCGACGCCTTGCGGGGACGTCAGCGCGGCGTCGAGCGCGTCGAAATCGTCAAACGTCACCTCAATCATGCGCACATAGGGCGAATTCCCCGACGGGTTGCCGATCACGCTGCCGTCGTCAATGTGGCGCACGCCCGGCATTTTGGCGAGCAGCGTCAGGCTGCGAGCGTAGCGCGTCTCGAAGGTGCCCGTCTGCGCGGGACGTCGAAAGAGAATCACGAGCTTGTGCATCGGTCACTCCAGTTTTCGTGTTGAGAGCCGGGCGCGCGGCGGTTGTGACCCGCCGGTAAACATGTTAGGATCGGGTCCAATATACCCGATCTGCGTCCTGTTCTTCCAACCCGGCGCACGAGAAACTTAGCAGGTCGTCGATCATGAGCGCACCCCATATCCCCTATTCGCAACCTGTATATCGCTCTCGCCGTGCCGCGCGCCGTCCGAACCCCTGGCTGGTGCGGATTCCGCTGCTGGCTTTCTTCGGGCTGATTCTGCTGGCGCTGGTGCTGGTGATTCTGCTGGCGGGCTACCAGTTTGCCTACCGCGACCAGATTCTGCCCGGCGTTTCGACCGTGTTTGACGTCAACTTGGCGGGGATGACGCGCGACGAGGCGATTGTCGCGCTTCAGCAGCGCTTTGCCTATGACGACGAGGCGCGCTTCACCTTCCGCTACGGCGATCAGGAATGGACGATGACCGCGGGCGAGCTGGGCGTTAGCTTCGACGCAGTGGAGACGGTCAACGCGGCGTACGCGGTCGGGCGGGGCGGTGGCTGGCTGGCGAACCTGGTGGACCAGCTCGACGCGTGGACGAATGGCTACCCGATTTCGCCGGTGATTACGTTTAACCAGACCGCCGCGCAGAATCGCCTGCTGGAGATCGCGCAGAATTACGTCAACCGCCCGGTGATGGACGCCACGCTGACCATCCGCGACGGGCGCGCGGTGACCACCAGCAGCCAGGTCGGGCGCAGCGTGGACATCTCGGCAACGCTTGGCGTGTTGCGCAACGAGATCATGCGCCTGAGCACGGGCAGCACGATCAACCTGATCATCAGCGAGACGGCGCCCGTGGTGTGGGATACAACCGAGGTCGCCGCGCGGATCGACCAGGCGCTCGCCGCGCCGGTTGAGTTTGTGATGGCGGCATCGGGCGAGGGCGGCGAGGCGAGGACATGGGAGCTGCCGGTCGAAACGCTGGAAAAGATGCTGGTGCTGGAAAAGGTCACGCAGCCGGATGGCTCCGTTGAGCACGAGCTGAGAGTCAACACCGACGAGGCGCGCACCCTGCTGGAAGAGATCGCGCCGGACGTCGAAGTGAAGCCGCAGAACGCACGCTTCATCTTCAACGACGACACGCGCCAGCTTGAGGTGATCAAGAACAGCGTGGACGGCGTCGTGCTGGACGTCGAGGGGACGCTCGCCGCGTTTGAGAGCGCGGTGTTCGCCAGCGAGCCGGACGACCGTCGAGTGGAGCTGGTCTTCCAGCATATCCGGCCGGACATCCCCGACACGGCAACGGCGGCGGAACTGGGCATCACCGAAAACATCGTCACGCACACCACCTATTACGCGGGGTCCTCGGCGGCGCGCCGTCGCAACGTCGAGGTGGCGACCGCGAACTTCCACGGGCTGGTGATCCCGCCGGGCGGCGTGTTCTCGTTTAACGAGTGGCTCGGCGACGTGAGCGTGGAAACGGGCTATGAGCAGGGGCTGATCATCGTCGGCAACCAGACGATCACCGGCGTGGGCGGCGGCGTCTGTCAGGTGAGCACCACTGCTTTCCAGGCCGCATTTTACGCCGGGTTCCCGATCCTGGAGCGGACCGAGCACGCTTATCGCGTCAGCTACTACGAGACGGGCGAGGGGCCGGGCCTGGACGCGACGGTCTATTCGCCGATTGTCGATTTCAAGTTCCGGAACGACACGCCCTATCACCTGCTGATCGAAACGTACGTCAACCCGAACAACGCCAGCCTGACGTGGAAGTTCTACAGCACCAGCATGGGCCGCCGCGTCGTCAAAGAGGGGCCGAGGATCACCGCGCAGACGCCTCCCCCGCCGCCGATCTACCGCGCCAACCCCGAGCTCCGTCCGGGGCAGATCCGGCAGGTGGACTGGGCGGTTAGCGGCGCGGATGTGTACGTCTGGCGCACGGTGTACGAGGGCGACCGGATCATCATCGACCGCGAGGAATTCGTCAGCCACTACGTCCCGTGGGCGAACCAGTTTGAGGTCGCGCCGGGCGATCCGAGGATCAATAGCTAAAAGCAGTTAGCGATTAGCGGTTAGCGAAAAGCAAAAGCAGCCGACATCGTGTAGGGGCGGAGCTTGCTCCGCCCGTTGCCGCTGTGATTTTTCTGACAGCGGGCGCAGCGAGCTGCGCCCCTACAAGAAAAACCCACTCCCTACTCCCCACTCCCCATTCCCCTTACCGGGCGGGAGCGGCTTCCGCCCGTTTTGATTCGGGCGATTCTTTGCTTCGAACACCTGTTCGCGATAGAATCCAGACGTTTCCCTAAGCGAGCCGAAAGAGCATTCACGATGGCAAAAGCGCGCGTGTATTACGAGTGCCAGGAATGCGGGCGCCGCTCGCCGCGCCACATGGGCAAGTGCCCTCAGTGCGGTGAGTACAACACGATGATCGAGGTGGTCGAAGAGCCAGAAGTGGCCGCCGTCGCGGCGCGTGTCTCGTCCCGCCCGCGCACTCAGCCGCAGCGCCTCGGCGATATCACATCCGACGCAGGCGAGCGCTATCCCGTCCCGGTCGAGGAAATG
Organism: uncultured Anaerolineae bacterium; assembly: GCA_966250245.1. Lineage (GTDB taxonomy): Bacteria > Chloroflexota > Anaerolineae > Aggregatilineales > Aggregatilineaceae > DYGX01. Next base: position 1,637 of record CBINGT010000042.1, on the reverse strand, counting down.
GCACGCGTGCTGGGCGGCGGGCTGGTGCCGGGCAGCGTCGTGCTGGTCGGCGGCGATCCGGGCATCGGCAAGAGCACGCTGCTGCTACAGCTTGCCGCGCTGATGGAGCCGTATGCCGGGCCGGTGCTGTACGTCAGCGGCGAGGAAAGCGAGCGGCAGATCAAAATGCGCGCCGAGCGGCTGGGGCTCGCGCCGCAAGAGGTCTTTCTGGTCACCGAGACGGAGTTGGGCGCGATCCTGGCGCACGTCGAGGACGTCAAACCGCGCATGCTGATCGTGGACTCGATCCAGACGACGTATTTTGAAGGCAAGGCGTCGGCGGCGGGCAGCGTCAGCCAGGTGCGAGAATGCGCCAGCGCCCTACGCGAGCTGGCGAAGAACACCGGCGTCGCGGTCTTCCTGGTCGGCCACGTCACCAAAGAGGGCGTGATCGCCGGGCCGCGCGTGCTGGAGCACATCGTCGATACGGTGCTGTATCTTGAGGGCGACCGTTTCCAGGCGTATCGCCTGCTGCGGAGCGTCAAGAATCGCTTCGGCGCGACGAGCGAAGTGGGCGTGTTTGAGATGCGCGATCGCGGGCTGGTGGAGATCACGAATCCGTCTGAGGTGTTTATCGCGGAGCGGGAGATCAACGCACCGGGCAGCGCGATTGCCGTGACGCTCGAAGGCACGCGCCCGCTGCTGGTCGAGGTACAGGCGCTCGCCAGCCAGACGGTCTACCCGAACCCGCGCCGCACCGCGAACGGGGTGGACTTCAACCGCCTGCTGCTGATCACTGCCGTGTTGAGCAAGCGGCTTGGGATGCGCCTGTTCGAGAAGGACATTTTTGTGAACGTGATCAGCGGGCTGAAAATCGACGAGCCCGCGTCTGACCTGGCGACGGCGGTGGCGATCGCGTCCAGCATGTGGGAGATACCGGTCCCTGCGGATATGGCCTTTGTGGGGGAGCTGGGCCTTAGCGGGGAGTTGCGCGCCGTCAGCCAGACGGCGATGCGCATCCGCGAGGCGGCCAAGCTGGGCTTTAAGCGGGTGATGGTTCCGAAGACCACACGCAGCGAGGACCTCGGCAAGATCGACGCCGAGATCATTCGCGTCCGCAGCATCGCGACGGCGCTCGAGATCGCGTTGCCGGGCGAGCGGCGAGACTGATCACCGGCACGGGGAGCCGGGCCTACCTCGTTTGACGCGGCTATCGGCCCGGTTATAATCACTTCACACGGCGAAACGAGAAAGGCCGGTCTGGTGCAGAGCTTCCAGCATGTCGGCATTCTAGCCCACCCCTTGCGATCTGGCACGGCCCCGATCGCGCAGTCGGTCGCGGAGTGGCTGCAGACGAAGGGGATTGACGTATGGCTCCGCACCGCCTGGGACGCGACGCGCGCGCAACCGCTGGTCGCTGGCTCGGACATGGTGATCGCGATTGGCGGGGATGGCGCGATGTTGCGCGCCGCGCGGGTCTGCGCGCCCGCCAACGTGCCGATGCTCGGCATCAACGCCGGTCATCTGGGCTTTCTGACCGAGGTCAGCCCGGAAGACTGGGAGCAAAGCCTGGAAATGGTGCTGGCGGGCGACTACTGGATCGAGCACCGGATGATGATCCGCTGTGAGATCCGGCGCGGGGACGTGCTATTTGGCTC
>CBINGT010000041.1:0-13719 GCA_966250245.1 uncultured Anaerolineae bacterium | reverse complement strand
CGTTGCCCCTGCCGGATGCGCTCGACATCGAACCGGCGACGTATCTCAACGGGCTGGCGGAAGCGGCGAGCGAGCTGCGGCGGCAGATTCTCGATATCATCCGCAAGGGGCACTCCGACGAAGCGGTCCGCCTGCTAGAAGACATGGACCAGATTTACGATACGCTGATTTCCTTCGACTTTCACGACGCGATTACCGGTGGGCTGCGGCGGCGTATCGACCAGTTACGCGCTGTGCTGGAACGGACGCGCGGCGACGTGACGACCAGCCTGCGCCAGCAACGCCTGCAAGATGCGCTCGCTCAGTTCGAGCAGCGCATGGGCGTGCCGACCGGCGACCTGCCCGCGATCTCGCCGGAGATCGCGGACGACGAGGACGCGTCGTGAGGCCGGTGTCAGGCGCGCGTGGGGCGGACGCAGGGAACGCGACAAGGATCGCGCGGGCGTCCGGCCGATACTGAGGCCAGAAGCGGCACGACACGGGGGTTTGCGATGCCAAGCGTACAACGGTTTCTCATCCATAATGGGGACCGGCCAGGCCGTGCGATCGACCTGGTGACGTTCCCCTTCACGATCGGGCGTGCGCGGGAGTGCGACCTCGTGCTGGATGCGGGCGACGTCTCGCGGTTGCACGCGCAGCTTTCCAGCGACCACCTCAATCTGTATCTTGAGGATCTGGGCAGCACCAACGGCACGTATGTCAACGGGCAGCGGATCGCGCCGGGCCAGCCGCACCGTCTGCGCGCCGGGGATGTGATCCACTTCGGGCAGAGCTTCAGCGTCGTGTTCGACGACCCGGTGACGACCGTCCAGATCGATCCGGTGCAGATCCCACCGCCCGGCCTGGAGATCAACGTGGAAGCGGCGACCGTGACCGTCGGCGGGCAGGTGCTCGATCCGCCGCTGAGCCCGAACCAGTTTACGCTGCTGGCGCTGCTGGTCGAGAACGCCGGGCGCATCGTCACGCGAGAGCAGATCGTCGCCGCGATCTGGGGGCCGGACGAGCCGGTGTCGGACCAGACGCTCGACGCGCTGGTAAGCCGCCTGCGCAAGCGCCTGCAAGAAGCCGATCCCGCGCACGAGTATCTGGTGACGCGGCGCGGCTTTGGATTGATGTTTCAGAATCGCACCCAGACGGTTTACTAAGGGTGGCGCATAGCTAGGACGATTCCTTGACGAGCCAATCGAACCCGACTATCCTTTTGGCGTCCGCGTCGCCGCGCCGCCGCGAGCTTCTGGCGCTGATGGGGCTGCGCTTCACCGTCGCGCCGGCAGACATTGACGAGACGGTCCAGCCGGGCGAAACGGCCCGCGCCTACACCGTCCGGCTGAGCCAGGAGAAGGCCGCAGCCCTGGTGCCCATCGCGCGGGCATCGGGAGCGGTGGTGCTGGCCGCCGATACGACCGTGGCGGATGGCGACGAGATTCTCGGCAAGCCAGCGGACGCGCAGGACGCGCGCGCGATGCTGCAGCGGTTGCGCGGGCGCGAGCACCAGGTGATCTCCGCGCTGACGCTGATCGACTCGGTGACGGGGCAGAGCGTGACCGAGGTCGCGACGACCGACGTCTGGATGCGGCACTATTCCGACGACGAGATCGAGGCGTACATCGCCAGCGGGGATCCGTTCGACAAGGCCGGGGGATACGCCATTCAGAACTCGACGTTCCACCCTGCCGAGGCGCGCGGGTGCTTCTCGAACGTGGTCGGGCTGCCTCTGTGTCATCTGGAGCGCGGCTTACGGGCGCTGGGAATCACCCCACCGGTCAGCGTGCCGAGCGCGTGCCAGGACTTTTCCCGCCGCGAGTGCGACATTGCCGGGGCGATCCTGGCCGGGAAGCTGTAGCGCGCGCAGTGACAATCGAGCGATGTGAGGGGGCAAGCGCGGGCTGTGGGCGCCGGGTCTTGGCCCCTTTGTTTATGAGCGAAAAGCAGCAAGGGGGGCAGCGGGCAGAACCTCGCCCCTGGCCCTCTCCGCACGTGGAGAGGGGAAAAGGCTCAATCATGTAGCCGGTTCTGCTAATCGCTACTGCTAACCGCTAATCGCTGATTTCCGAACGATCATGAGGCGTATTAGAGTTCGTATGCCATCCAGAATGAAACTGATCGCCGGGCTGCTGGTGCTGTGCGGCGCGCTGCTCTCGGCGTGCGATTTGAACGCGCCAGGCGCGCCGGAAGCGCTGAATATAGACACCGGCCCCGATCTCTCGCTGAAAGGGGCAGAGAGCGCGGTGCAGACCTTCTTCGAGCGGTGGGCGGCAGGCGATTTTGCGGCCATGTACGACCAGCTTAGCCCCAAGAGCCGCGAGATGTTCACCGCAGACCAGTTCGCCAGCGAGTACCAGAACGCGGCCTCGCAGATGACGCTGGACACGCTGGAAGCCTCGATCACAACGGTCGATCAGCAGGGCACCACCGCCATCATCACCTACGACGTGACGTTTCAGACCAACTTCTTCGGCGAAATCGTCGATACGGGCCGTGTCATGCGCCTGGTCACCACGCCGGACGGCTGGCGGATCGCATGGTCCCGCATGGACATTTTCGACCGGCTGGCGGCGGGCGCCCGGCTGGAGCGCCGCGCTAATGCCCCGGGCCGTGGCAACATCTACGACCGCAACGGCCAGGTGCTGGTGCAGGAAGGCGGTCGCTCCGTCCTGATGCGCGTCGCGCAGAACAAGATGGCGAGCGTTCCGGACTGTCAGGCGCTGCTGGCGCGGCTGTTGCGGCGCGAGGTCGCGGACATGGAAGCGCTGTTCAGGCGCTACAACCCCGATACGATCTTCACGGTTGGCGAGCTGGACGAGGACATCTTCCAGGCGAACCAGTCCGCGCTGCTGAGCGTGTGCGACATCGGCAACGAGGCGATCGACACCGCGATCCGCACCGGGCGGCGCTATTACAACGAGCTGGCGCCGCATCTGGTCGGCTACGTCGGGCAGCTCCGCCCGGATCAGATTGATGACTATACCGCGCGCGGCTATCCGCCGGATGCGCTGGTCGGGCAGGAAGGGATCGAGGCGGCGTTCGAGGAAGAACTTTCCGGCAAAATCGGCGGGCAGCTTCTGATCATCTCGCCCACCGGGGAGCTGCTGCGCAAGATCGCGGAAGTGCCATCCGAGCCGGGGCAGGACGTCTACCTGACCATCGACCGGCGCTTGCAGGCGGGCGTACAGGAGATTCTGCGTTACTCGTACAACCTCGCCGCGCCAACCTGGGCGCCGGATTCGCCGGGCGCGGCCGCGATCGTGATGGACGTGAAGACGGGCGACATCCTGGCGATGGCGAGCTATCCGTCCTACGAGCCGGGGTTGTTCAGCCCGAATGCTGCCTCGGACGACCCGGCGGCGGCGATCGCGGCGCTGCGCAACGACATCCGCCGTCCGATGCTCAACCGAGCGCTGCAAGGGCAGTATTCGCCCGCTTCGGCGTTCAAAATAGTGACGATGGCCGCCGCGCTGGACGAAGGGATTTTCACCCCCGATCAGATGTACACCTGTGAAGGGATGTGGTCGCATCCGTCGGACGTGCTGGAGCGGCGGACGGACTGGACCTTCCCGGACAGCCACGGGCCAATCGACTTCAAGCAGGCGCTGACGTATTCGTGCGACCCGTATTTCTGGGAAGTCGGCGCAGAAATCCACCAAATTAACCCCGCGCTGATCACCCAGCACGCGAAGGAGTTGGGCCTGGGCGTTCCGACCGGGCAGACGCTTCTGCCGGAGCAGCTTGGCTCCATCCCGGACCCGGCCACGTATCGCCGCTCGGATGGCAGCGGCTGGCAGTTTGGCGACACGATCAACATCGCGATCGGGCAGGGCGACATCGTCGTTACGCCGATGCAGATGGTTCGCATGACGGCCGCGATCGCCAGCAACGGGACGCTGTGGGTGCCGAACTTTGTGCAGAAGGTGCAGCCGCCCGGCGGCGAGCCGACGTATGTGGCTGAGCCGCAGGTCGCCGCGGAGCTTGACTACGGCGAGGACGTGTTCGAGGCGATCCGCGAGGCGATGTGTCAGGTGACGATGGACGACGAAGGAACCGCGCGCTTCATCTTTGAAGAGTGGTACGAGTGGCAGAACACGGACCTGATCATCTGCGGCAAGACCGGTACGGCGCAGACCGGCGGCGAAAGCACGCCGCCCAACGCGTGGTTTGTCGCGTACGTGCCGCAAGACGACCCGGAGATCGCGATTGCCGTGATCGTCGAGAACTCGTGCGAGGGGTCCGAAGTCGCCGCGCCGATCACCCGCGCGATCATCGAGGACTATTACCGCATGCCGCGCTCGTCGTGGCCGGAGCTGTGGGTTGAGGGCTGCATCCCGCTTGGCGAATAGCGCGCGGCGGGATGCGTTCGCCCGGCTGTCGTGGGGGGCCTATAATACAGGCTGGCGCCTCAAGCAACCGTTGCAGGCGCACGGTTTGCTGCGCCCGCTGAGTTTTTAGGTCACGCTGAACGCACGGGCCGGGCTTGTTCGGCCCCGACAAATGGATTTTGCGGACGGTCCCGGATATCTGATGGCTCTCTCGAAACGCACGCTCTGGATTGCTGGCTTGCTCGCGCTCGCGCTGCTCGTTCTGAGCGCGTGTAGCGGCGATACGGCGCTGTCCGACGCGGTGCGCCAGACGAACGAGCCTGCCGCAGACGCGGGCGGCTCGCTTGAGGAAGCGGTGCAGGTCGCCGAGACATTTTTGCGCGCGTGGGCTAACAACGACTATCCGACGATGTACGGGCTGATCAGCCCCAACAGCCGCGACGCCTACTCCGAAGACGCCTTTACGCAGGTCTACCTGCGCGCCACTGAGACGATGACGCTGCAGAGCGTCAGCACCAGCACGACCAACGCGCTGCGCCAGGAAGCGATCGCGTCCGTGCTGTACGACGCGCACTTCACGACCGATTTTTTCGGCACGATCGACGACTACGGGCGGACGCTGCGCCTGGTCCAGACGGACGAAGGCTGGCGCGTCGCATGGTCCGAAGCCGACCTGTTCCCGGAGCTGACCGGCGGCGCGCGCCTGGAATGGGTGCGGGTGCAGCCGGGGCGCGCGAACATCTACGATCGCAACGGGCAGGTGCTGGCCGATCAGAATGGGCGCGCGGTGGAGCTCCGCGTCGTCAAGCGCGATGTGGCTGATCAGGCGGCGTGCATTGAGCAGCTTTCGCGTATCCTGAAGGCAGACGCCGAAGCCCTGCGCGCGACCTTCTCCCGCTATGGGAACGAGGTGCTGTTCCCGGTGGGCGAGGTCACGCCGGAGACGTACCTGGCTGAAGAACAAACGCTGCTCCAGGCGTGCGCGATCGGCGACGACGACCGGGACACGCGCACCCGCGCTACGCGGCGTTACCTCGGCGTGCTGGCGCCACACGTCGTCGGCTATGTCGGGCCGATCCGCCCGGATCAGGCGGCGGAGTATGCGAAGCGCGGCTATCCGCCCGATGCGCTGATCGGGCAGGACGGCGTCGAGCAGAGCTTCGAGGAGTACCTCGCCGGGACGATGGGCGGGACGCTGCAAATCGTCGGGGCGGATGGGACGGTGCGGCGTGTGCTGGCGGAAGTTCCCCCGCAGCCGGGGCAGAGCGTCTACCTGACCATCGACGCGGAGCTGCAGGCGGCGGTGCAAGAGGCTATCGCGGACGCTTACGAGATGGCCGGTCCCACCTGGGCGCGGACCTCGCCTGGCGCGGCGGCGGTCGTGATGGACGTGAAGACCGGGGAGATCCTGGCGATGGTTAGCTATCCCTGGTTCGATCCGAGCGTCTTCAACCCGGACGCGATGATCCCGAACCGCGAGGCGCAGATCGAGGCGCTGCAAACCGATCCGCGCACGCCGCTGCTCAACCGGGCGACGATGGGCGCGCTGCCGCCGGGGTCGGTTTTCAAGCTGGTGTCGCTGGCGACCGCGATCGACAGCGGAATTTACAACGCCAACACCGGCTGGTCATGCTCTGGGCGCTGGTCCAGCGACGACGACTGGCTGCCGGTGCGCCACGACTGGCTGCCCACAGGGCATGGCTGGGTCACCGCGCCCTGGGCGATCACGTATTCGTGCAACCCGTATTTCTGGCAGCTTGGCAAGAACGTGCAGGCGGTTGATTACACGCTGATCGAGCAGTACGCGCACCGCATGGGCCTCGGCGTTCCGACCGGGCAGACGGTGCTTCCCGAGGCGGTGGGGCAGATCTCGAACGACGCGATCGTGCTGCGCTTCCAGGGCCGTCACTGGACGCCCGCCGATATGTACAACCTCGTGATCGGGCAGGGCGAAACGCTGGTCACGCCGCTGCAAATTGCGCGGATGGTCGCGGCGCTGGCGAACGGCGGGCGGGTGTGGGTGCCGCAGTTTGTCTCGAAGGTGCAGTTGATCGGGCAGACGCCCGTGCTGCAAGCCGAGCCACAGGTCGCCGAGACGCTCGGCTTCGACCCGGCGCTCCACGAGTTGATTCAGCGGGCGATGTGCAATGTGACGCTCGACCCGAACGGCACCGCGCGCTACATCTATCGCGACTGGTATGAGTTCCACGAGCCGGACGTGGTGGTGTGCGGCAAGACGGGCACGGCGCAGAGCGGCGGCGCGGGCGTCAGGCCGGGCGCGTGGTTCGCGGCGTTCGCCCCGCAGGAAGACCCGGAGATCGCGATCGCGGTGGTGGTCGAGAACTCGTGCGAGGGGTCCGAGGTTGCGTCGCCGATCGTGGCGCGGATCGTTGAGGACTATTTCGGCCTGCCGCACTACGACTATCCGGCGTTCTGGCAGACCGGCTGCTTCGCGCTGGGGGATTAGAAGCAGCGGTTAGCAGTTAGCCGTTAGCGATTAGCTAAACTTACTGCTCGATTGATTGAAACGAGGGGCACACGGGGTTGTCGACGGGAAAACCTCACCCCTAACCCCCAGCCCCTTTCCCCTCTCCGCATGCAGAGAGGGGAAAGGGGAGAGTTCTCGGACCGACTGAGCAGGCCCGTTGCGTTCAGAGTATTCCTTTGCCGCTAGCACTTAGCTGTTGTTGCTAATCGCTAACTGCTAACCGCTAATCGCTAACGGCTCGTCGCTGACTTTTCCCGCTTGCGCTCGTCTTCCGCCTGGAAGTACGCGATGATCTGGTCGATCGTTTCGTCGAGCGAGGTGGTGGCTTGCCAGCCAACCGCCTCGCGGATTTTGCGCGTATCTGGCACGCGGCGGCGCATGTCCTCAAACCCCGCCTCGTACGCCTGCTCGTAGGGAATGTACTCGATGGGAGAAGAACTGCCGGTCCGCGCCAGGACGTGCTGTGCCAGCTCCTCGATCGTCACTTCCTCAGCCGAGCCGATGTTGAACACCTCGCCCGCGACCTCATTGCTTTCGCCCAGCCGCGTGATCGCGTCAACCACATCGTGCACGTTGGCGAAGCAGCGTGTCTGCTTGCCGTCGCCATAGATCTGGATCGGTTCACCGGCCATTGCCCAGCGCACGAAACGAGGCACGACCATCCCGTAGTTGCCCACCTGTCGCGGCCCTACCGTGTTGAACAGCCGGAAGATCGTCACTGGCAGGCCGACCGCCTTGTGATAGGCCAGCCCGAGGAATTCGTCCAGTTCCTTTGAGGCGGCGTAGCTCCAGCGGCTTTTGGTCGTCGGGCCGAGGATGCGGTCGTCGTCCTCGCTGAACGGGACTTTCACACCCTTGCCATACACTTCCGAGGTCGAGGCGATCAGCACCTTTTTGCGATAGCGGCGCGCGGTTTTTAGCACCACTTCCGTCCCGCCGACGTTGATTTCGAGCGTGTCGATCGGGCTGTGGACGATGGCAAATACACCCACCGCCGCCGCGAGGTGGTAGACCACGTCGCACATGCTTATCAGCCGGTCGAGCACAGGCGCGTGACGGATGTCTTCGATCGCGTAGTGGAAGCTGGGATCGCTGGTCAGGTGGGCGATGTTCTCAAAGCGGCCGGTGCTGAGGTTGTCGATAATCGTGACCTCATAGCCCTTTGCGAGCAGGTGCTCGGCCAGGTGGCTTCCGATAAATCCGGCTCCGCCGGTGATGAGTGCGTGCGTCATGAATCTGTCCTTCCAGTTGGGTCCATAGGCTCCGGCTGAGCGCAGGTTACCGCTTTTCTTCTTCTTCCGGCGGGCGGCGCGAGGGCGTTGTCAGCCACGAGAGGAACGCGTCCGCCGAGCGGGTCTGCATGTAGACGCGGCCCGGCCCGGTCAGGTCGACCACCAGCCCCTCGCCGCTGAACAGCGTCGAGCGCACGCCGCCGACCGTCCGCACCCTGAAGCCGATCCCCTCGGTGAACGAGACGAGGTGCCCGGTATCGACGGTGTAGCGCTGCCCGGCTTGCAGCTCGATCGGGTGGATCGCGCCATAGCTGGAGAGAATCAGCAGGCCGGTGCCGCGCGCGCGCAGCATCACAAACCCTTCCGAGGCGAAGAACGTGCGCGCGCCGCTCCATTTCGTGCTGATCTCGATGCCCATCGAGGACGCCACAAACGAGCCGCTTTGCACCAGCAGCGAGTCGTTTTCAAGCTGCAAAATGATCATGTCGCCCGGCAGGGACGGAGCCAGATTGATCTGCCCGCCCCATTCGGGCGCCTCGAAAACGTTCATGAAGAAGCTCTCGCCGCCGAGCAGCGCGCGGGACAGCCCGGCCAGCACGCCGCCTTCGGTGCTGGTGCGGACGGTGATCCCCTCGGTCATGCTGACGAGCGAGCCGACTTCGGCGCGGATCGCTTCATGCGGCGCGAGGTTCACCACCGCCATCGAGTAAGACGGGCGATAGAGAATGTCGGCTTGCATCCGCGCGTCTCCTTTCTGTGCGTCGAGCGTGGATCAAGTGTAGCGCACAACTCCGGCAGACGCACCGGATCCATATCGCACGCCGGGCGGCTGCGCGCTATACTGTGGTCTGGAGCGGATCGCATTGGCTCTCTATGGCCCTATTCGCGCTATGCCGCGAGGGATACGATTGTCTGCAAAGTGTGAGGGATCAGCCGAACGTGGACACGCCCGACATCCTCGACATCCCAATCGCCCGCGAGTCGGTCGAGCCGATCTACAAGCAGCTTGCGCGCTACTTCCGCCTGCAAATCGAGAGCGGCCGCCTGCTGCCCGGCGATCGCCTGCCGCCCACGCGGGATCTCGCCCGCGCGCTGCGTGTTGGGCGGATCAGCGTCGTCAACGCCTACGCCGAGCTTCAAGCGGAAGGGCACATTTCCGCGCATCCGGGGCGCGGCACGTTCGTCAACGGCGCGCGTCCCACCAGTGGCGGTCTTCCCCCGGCGTGGTCGCTGCCTGGCGCGGCGACGTTCAGCATGCGTGAAATGACTCGCATGGCCCGCCAACCCGGCGTGATCGCGTTCAGCGGCGGCACGCCGTCCGAAGAATTCCTGCCGGTCGAGGCGCTGCGCCACGCGATCAACACGGTGCTGGATCGCGACGGCGCGGCGGCGGTCGATTACGAGGAGACCGAGGGCTATCCCCCGCTGCGGGAGCACATCGCGGAGTACGTCGCGTCGCTAGGTATCCGCACGCATCCCGACGAGATCCTGATCACCGGCGGCGCGCAACAGGCGCTTGATCTGGTGGTGCAGGCGCTGCTGAGCGAGGGGGATACGCTCGTCACCAGCAATCCGACCTATCTGGGGATGCTGGACATCGCCCACGTGCGGCGCGTGATCCCGGTTGGCGTGCCGGTCGATGAAGATGGAATGCGCCTGGATGAACTAGAGGCGATCATCCAGGCGCGGCGCCCAGGGCTAATCTACGTCGCGCCGACGTTCCACAACCCGACCGGGACGGTCATGCCGATCCACCGACGGCGGCAGCTTCTCGCGCTGGCGAAACGGTACAATGTGCCCATCCTGGAAGATGCGGTCTATCACGAGCTGGGCTATCATGGCGCAGCGCCGCCGCCGCTGAAGGCGCTCGACGAGGACCGGATCGTGCTGCACGCGAGCGGATTCTCGAAGATTCTGCTGCCCGGCACGCGCACCGGCTACCTGATTGCGGGCGGTCCGTTGCGCGACCGGCTGGTGCGGGTCAAGCAGGCGGCGGACGTGTGCACCCCTGGCCTCAACCAGCGCGCAATGCACGTCTACCTGGCGAGCGGGGCGCTGGCCGGTCACCTGAACCGGGTGCGCGCGGCGCTTCGCCAGCGGTGCGAGGCGGCGTGCGAGGCGGCAGCGCGGTATTTGCCGCGCGGGTCGGAGTGGACCGCACCGAGCGGCGGGTTGTACCTGTGGGTGCGCCTGCCCGATAAGGGGCCGACCGCCGCCGAACTCTATCTGACAGCGATCCAGCATGGCGTGTCGTACGCGGTCGGGACGCTGTTTCACACGGATGGTGGCGGGCATCGCTATCTGCGGCTGAACTTCTCAGCGCAACCGCCCGCCAAGATTGTCGAGGGGATCAAGCGGCTCGGCGCGGCGTGGCATGCCTGGTGCGAGGCATACGACACGCCCGACGCAAAGGGCGCGCCCATTCTCTGAGGTCGCCCGGTTGGGGCGGCGCGCGGTTTTTCACGCGGACGGACGCGGCGCGGGGTTTCCTCGCGGCGCAGAGGCACGTCAAGCACGTAATGAGGAGACGAAAACATGGCAGAAGCAGGTTCGGGCAATAACGGTACAGAGAAGGGCACGGACACGCTCAAGCGCGGTCTGGCGCAGATGTTGAAGGGCGGCGTGATTATGGATGTGGTCACGCCGGAGCATGCGCGCATCGCCGAAGACGCCGGAGCGGTCGCAGTGATGGCGCTGGAACGCGTTCCGGCGGACATTCGCGCGCAGGGCGGCGTCGCGCGCATGAGCGATCCCGCGCTGATCGAAGCGATCATGAACGCAGTCACGATTCCGGTGATGGCGAAGTGCCGGATCGGTCACTTTGTTGAGGCGCAGATTCTTGAGGCTATCGGCGTAGACTATATCGACGAGAGCGAAGTGCTCACCCCCGCCGACGAGCAGTACCACATCAATAAGCACGATTTCAAGGTTCCATTTGTGTGCGGCTGCCGCAATCTCGGCGAGGCGCTGCGGCGCATTGGCGAGGGCGCGGCGATGATCCGCACCAAGGGCGAAGCCGGGACCGGCGACGTCGTCGAAGCGGTGCGACACGCGCGCCAGGTGCTCGGCGAGATCCGCCGCCTGACGACCATGCGCGAGGATGAGCTGATGTCCTACGCGAAGGAGATTGGCGCGCCGTACGAGCTGGTGAAGGAAACGGCGGAGCTGGGGCGCCTGCCGGTGGTCAACTTCGCAGCGGGCGGCGTTGCTACTCCGGCGGACGCGGCGCTGATGATGCAGCTTGGCATGGACGGCGTGTTCGTGGGCTCGGGCATCTTCAAGAGCGGCGACCCCGCCAAGCGCGCCAAGGCGATTGTCGAGGCGGTGACGCACTACAACGATCCGGAGATTCTGGCGCGCGTCAGCCGGGACCTGGGCGAGCCGATGGTGGGTATCGGCGTGACCTCGCTGGCCGACGCCGATCGCCTTGCCGGGCGCGGGTGGTAGGTGCAGCGCGCCATCCTTAAACGGTTTCTAAAGTTGAAACTGCTTGCTGCGTGGCCACTGATGGCGGGGCAGCAAGCAGTTTTTGATATAGCTCATCCACGAAGAGGTTCTTGCGAGTTTAGCTTACCACTTCTTCAAGCGCCAAGACGTCCTTTGTCACATAGGCGTAAAAACTTTCAAGGTCGGTAAAGTAGCGATAACCCCGTTGGTTTACCAATGCTTCAAGGTCAGCTCCCTCGTTAAGCAGAATCGCGATTGGCTCGCTTAAACCTTCCTGTAATCCGTTGGGCCACGCGAGGTCAAGAATCCCCAGAACTTTGCCGGTCTCTTCGTCAACAAGCTCGTAGAGCAATTCGCCCTCGGCAAGACCCCAATTGGAAACTTGTTGAGCGCAATCAAGCAGCAACTGTTCCTCTTCGTCGCTCTCGATGCTCCCGTAAATCGGCACAACTTCCCGGTCCAGGATCTCGCCTGTGATATCGACTTCCGGCACTTGCCCATGCAGAAGGCTGTCTAAAAACTTGTTGGCTGCGCTGGCAAGCAATTTCCGGCGCTCCTCCAAGAAAGCGAGGTAATTCTCTATGCGCCATAGCTCGGGATTCATCGGTATCCAGTGTGATTCAATTACACCTGGATTCTTTTTCGCGTAATAAGCCAAATATTCGCTGGGATCCCGGTTGGAGACCCGCAGGTTCGTTTCCTGTGTCAAGAAAGTGAAATTAGCAATTGCGTTCACTTCTGGCTTGGAATAACCCGCTTCGTATAGTCTCGCCTTTGGGAAGATGTGATGAACCTGCAATCCACTCGTCTTTCCAAGCAAGTGCGCTGTGAGTTCAAGACCACTATCCCAATCTTTTGCATGCCATACGCGCGTCATCATATAGAGCATCGGATAGAAGCGTGCACTTTGGCTCCATCCTTCGAAGTCACGTGCATAAAGCGTGAGATCGCCTCGTTCCTGATGAAGTAGCGCGGTTAGACGATCCAACGCACCTTCATTGTCTCGAATCGCTGTGAGGTCTTTCGCAAGCGAGCTTTCGGTAGAACCGGAGTATCGTCCCCATAGCAGCGTGTGGATGTACCAATACAGTAACCGATCCCGTTCGATCTGACTTTCCAGACGGCCGCCTCGCTGGTGAAGGTAACGAACCATGAGAGGAAATGAATAAACGCTACCAAGCACGCGGCTATGATCCAGCCCCAGTCTTCCCGCGATAAGATTGAGCAGAGTGTCGATATATTTCTCAGTTCGATAGAGCCCTTCGCTGAAGCGGGCTGTGTTAACGTCAGCCAAGCTCGAGAAGTACGCCTCACCCGTGGTAACAGTTGTTACACAGCGCAGTAGCCAGTCCAATTTGAAATCAAAGCCGGCACGTTTCCATTTTTGTAGAAGCCGATTGAGTTCGCTTCGAGCTTCTGGCCAAGCTGCGCATACTTTTGCTAATGCGAGGTCTCCCTTTGACAGCTTTGTGCCGCCCCGGTTCACCTCGTTAAAAATCTCGACGACAATATCTACGGTTTTGTCCTCTCCTGTGACTATCTCGACATGCATCTCACGCTCTTTGATCGCGCCAAGCGAATTCAAACGATTGATATAGGTTTGAAGACTTGGCTGGAATTGCGGATGGTTTACAATGCGCGCGATCATCTGGCCGACACCGATCTGCATAAGTTCCGTGATGTCGATCCACATGGGGCTGTCTTGCATTTTTACAGGACCATAGAATTCAAATTCCTCGGTATCGAGGTTGAAGAATAGCCCCGTAATTAGCGACGGGTCGCCTTCAAAGAATTTTGGTGGCTTTCCCCGAATAATCCCATAGAGGGTGGTTATGCGTTGTTGCCCATCAAGCAGCAGATTCACAACGCCTTCTGCAAGCTGACTGTCACCACGTGCACCTGTATCGAGTGCTTGTTCAGTTTTCGTCTCCCACATCAACAGACTTCCAACCGGATATCCGCGATACAGCGAGCGCATCAATCTGCGAACTTGATTGCGATTCCAGACGTATCCTCGCTGAAACTCTGGCAATGCAATGCTGCCGCTATCAATCCGATCCAGAATAGTGCTAACCTTCATATCTCACGCTCTCCTAAACCCAAAACTGATTTCCGCAGCGTTCAATTCGGTGTATCACCAAAACGACCCGTGATCAAGTAGGCTTCGCCCCACCACATCCGGCGGGTGAGCCACAGCAGCGCCAGCATCCCGAACGGCGCGGGCAGGTACATCGTCTGG
>CBINGT010000040.1:0-13784 GCA_966250245.1 uncultured Anaerolineae bacterium | reverse complement strand
CCTCGGCCCGGTACGCGCCCGGCTCGCGCACGACGTGGGTCAGATTCTCGACGTTTGTTTCTTCGGCCACCACTTCGCCATCGCAGATCACGCGCAGCCGCGCCCGTGCCGGAGCCCGCACCTGAAGCGTCACACCATGTCCCAGGTGGATCTGCTCGCCCATCACGACCGAGGCATTCTGTCCCTGCCCGGTGAAGCGGAAGCCGCGCGTCTCGCCGGGGATTTCGTAACCGACGAACGCCCGCCCGTGTCGCAGCGCCTGGAAGATCAGCCGCCGGTCGGATGCCGCGTCGCCGGACAGCGGGGCTTTCGTCAGCACGTGGGTGTTCACGCAGCTAAAGAGAAAATCGTACGGGAAAACAGTGTGAGCAATCGGGCCAAGCGTGTAACGCGTGCCGTGCGCATCCGCTCCCCCGATTGCCACCACGCGCTGCCCGCGCGCCAGCAGTTGATCCCACAGCGCCAGCGTGCGCGGATTCGGTCCGGTGATCACTTCTTCGGGCTTGAAAACGTTCTTGATCGCGTCGGACTTCCTTTGCAGATAGTCCTTGAACCGCGACATGGTGTTCCACACTTCAAGCCCGGTGTACCCCTCGACCGCGCGATCCAGCCAGGGGATCGCCGGTTCGCCGAGCCAGGGAATAGCGTGATCATCGGGGTGCGCAATAAACGCCAGCCCGCCCGCAACGTTGACCGCTTCCAGCAGCGACTCGAGACTGGTCGCGTGGCGGGACATCTCGCGCCCGGCGTCGTAGATCAGCACGTGGTTGCATTGCGGCTGGCGCGTGACGTCATGGACCTCTTCGCCCGCCAGCAGCAGGACGTACCCGCGCTCTTCGTCGCCGTAATACCCGTCGATGCCGCACACCAGCAGGTTATGATCGGTGAAGACCACGAAATCCAACCCGGCGAGCATCGCGGCCTCGGCGACCTCGGCATGCGTGCCCTCGCCGTCAGAGTAGGGGGTATGGACGTGCAGATTGCCAACGTATTCGTAAGCAGACATGATATCCAGCGCGATCAATCGAAAGCGAGCAGCGGTGAGCGATTAGCAGAGTTCTCCCCGGCTGCGAACAGCTAACCGTTACCTGCTGTAGCGTACTCACCGCCTGTGCCGCTGTCAAAAACCCGCGTCATACAGCGCGGCGCCTGCCCTGTGGTATACTTGCGACATCGGGCGCCGGACGGCCCGGCGCCGTGGGCAATAGTTGTGCTGGAGAGCTATCTCGTATGGCCGCACGACCGCCTGATTCGCCAGGGACAGACCCCGCACCGACCGAGCGCCAGCCGGCAATCGACGACACCGGGCGCATCGACCAGACGCGCCATCTGCCGCAGGCTCCGGCCGGGCAGCCGGTCCAGCCGTCGCGACCGCCGGTTGCCAGCAGTCCACTCGCGCCGCAGCCTGTCCGTCCCCGGCCGCGCACCGCAGCGGCCGTGTCGCGCCCCGCCGTGCCGCCCCCGTACCCGCCGCAGCAGGCGGTCCCGCGCTCGTCGGCGGTGCCCCGGCGCTCCCCGGCGTCGAGCGGCTGGTATCTCCCGTGGTGGTCGCTGGTAGTGCTGGTGCTGGCGGTGGGCGCGATTGCGTTCATCCTGGTGATCATCCTGGCCGAGTTCAGCGCGCCGAACACGCCCGGCAACCAACCCGCGCAGGTACGTGTCATCACGTCGATGCCCACGCTCAGCCAGGACTTTTTCGATACATCCAGCCGGAACATCGCGCCAACAGCGGCCGCGCCGATCAACGCGCCCGCCAGCGGCCAGGTAGACATCCCGCCGCTGCCCACCGCGGCGCCCAGCCCGTCGCTTCCACCTGGCGATTTCCGGATTGGCGCGACGGTACGCGTGGTCGGCGTGGGAGTGAACGGGCTGAACGTGCGCAGTGATCCCGGCACGGGCAGCACGGCGCGCTTTCTGGCGTTTGACGACGATGAATTTGTGGTGGTCGACGGCCCGCAGAATGTGAACAATCTTGAGTGGTGGCGCATCGAAGACCCGAACGACGATAACCGCTATGGGTGGGCCGCCCGCAATTATCTTGAAGTTGTCGAGCCTTAGTCAGCAACCGAGGGATTCCGTGAGCGAACAGGACCTTGCCGCCCGCGCGGCTGAGCTTCGTCGCGAACTCAACGAGCACATCTACCGCTATTTCATCCTCAACGAGCCGATCATCACCGACGCCGAGTACGACGCGCTCTACCACGAGCTGAAGCAGATCGAAGCGGAGCATCCGGAGCTCATCACGCCGGACTCGCCCACGCAGCGCGTCGGGAGCGACCTGCAGGCCGATCTGCCGAAGGTGCGCCACGTCCGCCCGATGCTTAGCCTCGGCAACGCATTCAGCGCGGACGACGTGCGCGCCTGGCACGACCGCATCCGCCGCCTGCTGCCACCAGACACGCCGCTCGATTTCGTCGTGGAGCCGAAGTTCGACGGGCTGACGGTGGTTCTGACGTACCGCGACGGCGTGCTGGAGCAGGGCGCTACGCGCGGCAACGGCGAGATCGGCGACGACGTGACGCCAAATGTCCGCACTGTGCGCTCGATCCCACTGCGGATCCCGGTCAATCCGCGCGAGCCTGCGCCGCCCGGAAGGCTGATCGTGCGCGGCGAAGTACTGTTTCTCAAGAAGGATTTTGAGAAGCTCAACGAGCGCCAGATCAGCGAGGGGCTGCCGCCGTATGCCAATCCGCGTAACACGGCGTCCGGCGCGCTCAAGCAGAAAGACGCGCGCATCACCGCCTCGCGCCCGCTCACCGCGTTCTGCTATTCGATCGTGGACGCCGACAGCGACGTGCCCGATACCCAGTGGGAAACGCTGCAATACCTCAAGGCGCTCGGCTTCCAGATCGCGGACGATGTCGCCCGGCGCTTCGACACGCTGGACGAGGCGCTCGAATACATCGAGAGCTTCCACAGTCGCCGCCACGATCTGCCGTATGAGACGGATGGGTTGGTGATTAAGGTCAACTCGCACGCCATCTACGAGGACCTGGGCGTAGTCGGCAAAGACCCGCGCGGCGCGATCGCGTACAAGTTCCCCGCCGAGGAAGTCACCACCAAGCTGATCGGCGTCACGCACAACGTCGGGCGGACCGGCGTGCTGACTCCCGGCGCGGTGCTGGAACCGGTCGCGGTCAGCGGCGTGACTGTACGCCAGGCGAGCCTGCACAACTACGACCTGATCCGCCTCAAAGACATCCGCATCGGCGACACGGTAATCGTCAAGCGCTCGGGCGAGGTGATCCCCTACGTGGTGGGACCGGTGCTTGGCACGCGAACCGGCGCCGAGCAGCCGATCGAGCCGCCGGAAATCTGCCCGGTCTGCGCCTCGCCGGTCCAGCGCATCGAGGGCGAGGTCGCGTATTATTGCCCCAACCCCGCGTGTCCAGAACGCGTCGCCCGCAACATCGAGTACTTCGTCTCGCGCGGCGCGATGGATATTGCCGGTCTGGGCGAGCGCGGCGTGCGCCAGCTTCTCGCCGCCGGGCTGATTCAGGACGAGGCGGACCTGTTCACCCTGAACCCCGCCGATCTGATGACGCTCGAAGGATATGGTGAGAAGAAGGTCGAGAACCTGATGCGCAGCATCGAAGCCGCCAAGGATCGCCCGCTGGACCGGCTGGTCGGCGCGCTGGGGATTCGCGGCGTCGGCTCAACGATCGCCGCGCTGCTGGTCGAGCATTTCCGCTCGGTCGATGCGATTGCGCGGGCATCGCAGGCGGAGCTTGAGCAGATCAACGGGCTCGGCCCGCATATCGCCAGCGCGATCGTCGAGTGGTTCGGCGAGGAGCGCAACCGCGCCCTGATCGAGAAATTCCGCCGCGCGGGGGTGCGGCTGGAGCAGGAGCCCGCCGCGCAGCCAGTGTCGGATGCGCTCGCCGGGATGACCTTCGTGCTGACCGGCACGCTGCCCACGCTGACCCGCGCCGAGGCGGAAGCGCTGATCACCGAGCACGGCGGCCGCGTAACCAGCAGCGTCAGCCAGCGCACGTCGTATGTGGTCGTCGGTGCGGAGCCTGGCAGCAAGCTCCAGAAGGCGCAGCAGCTTGGCATTCCCCTGCTGCAAGAAGATGAGTTGCTTGACCTGATCGGACACAAGCGATGAGCGAAGCGGTCGCAATCATCCACGAGCGCGGGCAGAAGGCGATCCTGCGGCAGCATCCGTGGGTCTTCTCGGGCGCGATCGCGTCGGTGGAGGGCGAACCCGCCGACGGGGATATCATCGCGCTCCGCACGCGGCGCGGGGACTTCCTCGCGCGCGGGTACTGGAACAGCCGGTCGGCGATCCGCGTGCATCTGCTGTCGTGGAACGAGGATGAAGCGATCGACGAGGGATTCTGGCGGAAGCGGCTGCAACGGGCAATCGACGCGCGCCAGTTTGAGAACGACCGCAGTCGCCTCGGCACGCCGAACGCCTACCGGCTGGTCAACGCAGAGAACGACTGGCTGCCCGGCCTGGTGGTGGATCGCTATGCGGGGTGGCTCGTCATCCAGGCGCTGACGCTTGGCATTGACCAACGCAAGGATATGCTGGTCCGGCTGCTGGCGGAAATGCTGGAGCCGGAAGGCATCTACGAACGCAGCGACGTGGATATCCGCACCAAAGAGGGGCTGCTGCCATCGACCGGGCTGCTGCTCGGCAACGAGCCGCCGGAGCTGGTCGAGATCGACGAGAACGGGCGGCGCTTCCTGGTGGACGTGCGTCACGGGCACAAGACCGGTTTTTACCTCGACCAGCGCGAGAACCGCGCCATCATTGGCGACTGGTTCCGCTGGGAAGATGGCGCGCAAGAGCGCACCGTGCTCAACTGCTTCTCGTTCACAGGCGGGTTCGCGGTCTATGCGCTGGGCAGCTTGGCGCGCCGCGTGATCAACGTGGACTCGTCCGCCGATGCGCTGGCGCTCGCCCGGCGCAACGTGGCACTGAACGGGTTTGCGGTTAACGACGACGATTACATCCAGGGCGACGTG
Source organism: uncultured Anaerolineae bacterium (assembly GCA_966250245.1). GTDB lineage: Bacteria > Chloroflexota > Anaerolineae > Aggregatilineales > Aggregatilineaceae > DYGX01. The sequence continues at coordinate 8,810 of CBINGT010000040.1, read as the reverse complement.
TTCGAGGTATTGCGCGCCTATCGGGACACCGGCCAGCAGTTCGACATGATCATTCTCGATCCGCCGCGCTTTGCGCAGTCCTCGCGGCAGGTCGAGGGGGCGGCGCGCGGCTACAAAGACATCAACTTGCTGGCGTTCCGGCTGGTCAAGCCGGGCGGCGTGCTGGCGACGTTCTCGTGTTCCGGGGCGATCAGCGCGGAGCTATTCCAGAAGATCGTGTTTGGCGCGCTGCTCGACTCAGGCCGTGAGGCGCAGATCATCCGCTTCATGGGGCAGGCGTCCGATCACCCCGTCGCGCTGACGTTCCCGGAAGGGCACTACCTCAAAGGGCTGCTGTGCCGCGTGTGGTGAAAGAGCAGCGGTTAGCGATTAGCCGTTAGCAGTTAGCCAAGTTTCTCTTTGCTAATCGCTAATTGCTAGCCGCTAATTGCTGCCTTTCTCCCTTTCACGGCGCAGAACGGAGAGCCGCTGGATTTTGTCGCTCGTCTCGCGCCAGCTAATCCGGCTCAGCCCGAACTTTTCCCGCAACGCGTCGAGGTCCATCCCCCGGTCGAAATCGCGCACACCGCACGTCCAGCGCAGCGTCTCGAACGACACGCGCGTCGTCACGCCCGCCGCGTCCGCCACGTCGCTCAGGATGTATTCGAGGTTGCGCGCGGTGCAGGTGAAGATGGTGTCGGGCGGCCGGTATTGTTCCAGATATTCGTCGAACACCTCAAGCCACGCCGGATCCAGCGCGATCTTCCGCTCTTTGTACACGTCGCTGCGGCGCTTGTGCCGCACGACCAGCACCGGCGCGCGCGGATCGGTCCGGTCGATGTGTTCCGGCGTCAGCGCCATTGTCTCGCCTTTCTTGATCCCGGTGTCGAGCAGCAGACGCAGGAGCAAATCGGGTCGCGCGTCCGGCTCGTCGGCGGTGCGCAACGCGTGAGTCTGCGCCAGCAGCCGCTCAATCTCGGACTCGGTCAGCACTGGCTGCAAGGGCGCTGCACCGGATCGCTGGAGCAGGGCGGACGCCGGGTTGTCGGGCAGGATTTCTTCCTTCCGCAAAAAACCGAAAAACACCTTAAGCGTCGTCACGCGGCGCGCGTACGACTTGCGGCTGCACGGCACCCCGCGCCCGAACTCGATCCACTCCATGAACCGCTCAAGCTTCGGCGTGGTAAAGTCGTCCAGCACCATGTCGCCGCCAAAGAACTCGATCGCCAGCTTCAAGTCCGACGTAAAGGCGTCGATCGTGTACGTGCTTTTGCCTTCAAGCCGCAGGTATTCCTGGAAGGGGCCAAGCGCATCGGCCAGCGTGCTGCGCCGCGTCAACGTGTGATGGATATCCGACGAAAAGAGCGGTAACTGCTTGCCAGGTGTGGTCATAGCTGTATCCAATTCGCTAACCCAGTTGGTTTCTGACCGATTTTCTCGTAGAATTATGTTAATAATACTATACCTATTGTTAAAGCCGATGAAAAACATTGGTCGGACTGCATCGGGTTGCATCTTGAAAGGAGGTCGCGCGGCAGCGCAGCACCATGATCACCTATCGTGACAAGCCATGGCTCAAGCGCTACGATCCGCAAGTCCCGCACTCCCTTGCACCATACCCGGACCATCCCCTGCACCAGTTTCTGATCGAGGCCGCCCAGCAGCAAGGAGACGCCGTCGCGACCATCACCTCAGCGCGGCTGCCGCTTGCCGGGCGTGTCAAAGCCACGCTCGACTATCGCACGCTCAACGCCGCTTCCGATGCGCTTGCCGCTGCGCTGGTCGATTTCGGACTGCGCAAAGGCGACCGCGTCGCGCTCATCATGCCAAACTGCGCGCAGTTTGTGATCGCGTTCTTTGGCATCCTAAAGGCGGGTGGGGTGGTCGTCGCGCTCAACCCCACGTATCCGCCGCGCCGCCTGCAAGAACAGCTTGTCGATTCGGGCGCACGCGCCGCTATAGTGCTGAGTCTTTTTTACAACAACCTCAAACAGATTCAGGCCGAGACGCCGGTCGAACACGTCATTGTGACCAACATCAAAGAATACTTGCCTGGCGCGGCCCGTTTTCTTTTTGGAATTGCGAAAGAAAAGAAAGAAGGCCATCGCATCGAGAAGCAGCCCGCCGACCACTGGCTGCAAGACGTCCTTTCGCGCTACGCAGGCAAGCGACCCGATGTCACCGTCACCGGCGACGATCTGGCGATCTTCCAGTACACGGGCGGCACCACCGGCATCCCGAAAGCGGCCATGTCCACCCACGCCGCGCTGGTGGCGAACACGCTCCAGTGTCGAGCGTGGCTATCCCGCCCCGGTTACACGGAAGTGTTTCTCGCGGCGATCCCGCTGTTCCACGTCTTCGGGATGGTCGCGGTGATGGCGTTCGCCGTCTCGCTGCGCGCCGCGATGGTGCTCGTGCCGAATGCGCGCGTGATCGATGACGTAGTCGACAACATACACACCTTCCGCCCGACGCTGTTCATGGGCGTCCCCGCGCTATTCAACGCGATCAACAACCATCCCGGCGTGATAGCAGGCAAATACGATCTGTCCTCGATCTACGCCTGTATCAGCGGCTCGGCCCCGCTGCCGCCCGCTACGAAGCGCCGCTTCGAGGAGCTTTCGGGCGGTGTAATCCTTGAGGGCTTCGGCATGAGCGAAGCGCCGACCGCTTCGCACGCCAACCCGGTGCGAGGCGAAAACCGCACCGGCTCGATTGGCCTGCCGTTCCCGGACATGGAAATGAAGATCGTGGACCTGGACGACGGGCAGACGGAAGTGCCGGTCGGCGAGGTGGGCGAGCTTGTGATGCACGGCCCGCAGTTGATGCGCGGCTATCACGGCATGCCGACCGAAACCGCCAATGCGCTGCGCGAGGATCCCGATGGCAAGGTGTGGCTTTACACCGGCGACATCGCGCGCATGGACGAAGATGGCTATTTCTACATCGTGGACCGCAAGAAGGATATGGCGCTGATCGGCGGTCTGAACGTCTACCCGCGCAACGTCGAGGACGTGTTGATGGAGCATCCGGCCGTGCTTGAAGCGGGCGTCGCGGCGATCCCGCATCCCGATCCAGCCAAGGTCGGGCAGGAAGCGCTGAAGGCGTGGGTCGTGCTCAAGCCGGGCGAAACGCTTAGCGTCGAGCAGCTTTGCGAGTTCGCCGCGCAGAAGCTGGCGCGCTACGAGATCCCGACGCGGATCGAGTTCGTCAGCGAACTGCCGCGCACCTCAGTCGGCAAGATCCTGCGCCGGGAGCTAGCGCGCATGGAAATGGAAGCCCGCGAGCGCGCCGAGCCGCCAGCGTAACGACCATTCGCTTACTGCCTCTGAAAGCAAAAGAGCCTCGCACGCGCGAGGCTCTTGATTTCTCTTCACTGTAGCTGGTTAGGCCGGGGAAGGCACGGTGCCGAGCGGAGCAGGGGGCATATCGCTGTCCGTCTGCTTGTCGTCACCCTTCGCCGTCGATTCGGCCTGCAGGGGTGACTCGGTGGGCGGCTCGCTCGTCGGGCCAGACGGACGCTCACCCATCAGCTCGAGGAATTCCTCGCGCCCGACCGTCTCGACTTCCATCAGCAGCTCCGCCAGCGCGTCGAGCTTATCGCGGTTTTCCTTGAGCACTTCCATTGCGCGCTCGTATGCCGTCGTGACGATCTGGTGCACTTCCTCGTCGATCGTCTCCGCGACGCTCTCGCTGTAGTCACGCTGCTCGCCGATTTCGCGGCCCAGGAAGACCAATTCTTCCTTCTGCCCGAACACGCGCGGCCCAAGCTTGGGGCTCATACCCCAGCGAGTAACCATCGTGCGCGCGATGCGGGTCACATTTTCCAGGTCGCTCGATGCGCCGTTGGTCACGTCTCCGAAGACGAGCTCCTCGGCCGCGCGACCGCCCATCTGGCCCGCGATCAGGTCGAGGTAGCGCTTGGTCGTGCCGAGCGCGCCGTCGTTTTCCGGCATGGTCCACGTCACGCCGCCCGCCATGCCACGCGCCACAATTGTGATCTTGCGGACCGGGTCAGTATGCGGCAGCTTGTGGAACACGATCGCGTGACCAGCCTCGTGGTAGGCGATCAGCCGCTTTTCTTCTTCGCTGATCAGGCGGCTGCGGCGCTCTGGCCCTAGAACCACACGCTCCAACGCTTCCTCGAAGTCCCGCATGCTGATGCTCTTCTTGTTCTTGCGCGCGGCGACGATAGCCGCCTCGTTGACCAGGTTCTCCAGGTCCGCGCCCACAAAGCCCGGCGACGACTTCGCCAGGACGCTCAGGTCCACATCCGACGCCAGTGGCTTGCCACGCGCGTGCACCTTCAAAATCGCCTCGCGGCCGCGCACATCGGGCCGGTCGAGCACGACGCGGCGATCGAAACGGCCGGGACGCAGCAGCGCCGGGTCGAGGATGTCCGGGCGGTTGGTAGCCGCAAGGATGATCACGTTCGTGTCGGTATCGAACCCGTCCATCTCGACCAGGATCTGGTTCAGCGTCTGCTCGCGCTCGTCGTGGCTCCCGCCGAGGCCCGCGCCACGCTGGCGGCCGACCGCGTCGATTTCGTCCACGAAGATGATGCACGGGCTGTGGCGCTTGGCCTGGTCGAACAGGTCGCGCACGCGGCTGGCACCGACGCCGACGAACATCTCGACAAATTCGGAGCCAGAGATGCTGAAGAACGGCACGCCCGCCTCGCCGCTGACAGCCTTCGCGAGCAGCGTCTTACCGGTGCCGGGGTGGCCGACCAGCAACACGCCCTTCGGGATACGCGCGCCAAGCTGGATGAAGCGCTCGGGGTCCTTCAGAAATTCTACGACCTCGCGCAGTTCCTCTTTTGCTTCGTCCGCACCGGCCACGTCGTCAAACGTCACGGTGGGCTGGTCGCCGGTGAACATCCGCGCGCGGCTCTTCCCAAACGACATCGCCTGATTATTCGACCCCTGCGCCTGACGGAGCATCAGGTAAATGAAGCCACCGATCAGAAGCAGCGGCAGGAACGTGCCGATCAGGCCGATCCAGTTAAAGAGGTTGCTCGGCTTGGTGAACTCAAATTCCACCTGACTGAGCCGTTCCGGATCCGCGCCCAATGAAACGAGCACCGAAACCGGGTCATCAGAATTCGCCGGGACCTGTGCGATACGAATGTCGTTGTTGTCATAGGTCGCCGTCATCTCGCCTTCGTCCGAAGCCGAGATCGCGCTCACGCGGCCAGCGTTGATGTCACTCACCAAGCGGCTGACGCTGATTTCCCTTGCATTGGTGCTGTTGTTGCGGACGCCAAACACGATCGCGGCAATGGCCGCAATAATGAGGACGTACACAAACACGTTACGGGAGCGATTTGTCACTGTTTGGCCTCCAGCCGTCGTCGCGTAAAAGATCTTACGCGCGGTTGTTCACCGTTATCGAGATACCCTACGGGGCGAGGCATTTCTTTCACAATCGGTACGTGAATTATACCGAATGGGATCGTCAAAAACCACTGCGTGGCGCCCGTTTGGCATTAGGGTTGCATAAGAAATTCGGACGTTTCCCGCTCAGCCGTCTATCCAACCCATGCCTGATAGACAGCGATCCACAGCGGAATGAGCAGCACGACCGCGATGAACGCCAGGAATGCCAGCACCAACGTCACCAGGTCAAGCTGCTGTGGCGGCTCGGCAGCGCGATAGCGCGATTGGAGCATCGCGTCCGGCGCGCGCGGCGGCTGGTAATGCCCAACCGGGGCCGCGACGCGCGGAATGCTCGGGACCGTCGAGTGGCTCACGTCAGGATACGACCATCCGGTAACTTGCGTCGCGGCTTCGGGCGCGGCCTGCGCGCGGACCACAGCCGGAACGTTCGACTGCCCGCCATATGCACCGGATATCGATATAGGCGGCGGGGTAGGGGGCAATGTCGCCGAAGTGTCCGGCGCGGGAACGCGCGGGATCTCATCGGTCGCCGAGTGTCCCTGGCGGCGATAGCTGATCAGAATGCGCCCCAACTGATCGGCGGTGCGATAGCGGGCTTGCGGCTCTTTAGAGAGCACCTTGTCGAGAATGCGATCAAGGTGCACCGGGACGTTCGGGTTCAGGTCCGAGGCGTGCGGCGGCGTTTCGCGGATGTGCGCCAGCGCCAGTTCCTGCTGGTCAGCACCGACGAACGGCAGCCGCCCGGTCAGCATCTCGAACAGGACGATCCCGATCGCATAAACATCCGATGCCGGGGTAGGCGGCTCGCCCTGCGCCTGCTCCGGCGAAAAGTAGTGCGGGCTGCCCCACACGATCCGCTGCCGTTCGAGCGGCTGCGTCACCGAAAGCGCCTGCGCGATGCCGAAGTCCGTCACCTTGACCTTGTCGTTTTCCGTGACGAGGACGTTCTGCGGCTTGACGTCGGCGTGCACCAATCCCGCCCGGTGCGCGTATCCCACGCCTGCACAGATTTTGATCGCGATGCTCAACGCACGATCGATCGAAAACGGCGCCCCCGCGCGGATCAAGCGCTTGAGGTCTTCGCCGTCGATGTACTCCATCACGATGTAATGCGTGTTGCCGTCTTGCCCGACGTCGTGGACGGTCACGATGTTGGGGTGGGAAAGGTTCGCGACGTTGCGCGCTTCCTGGCGGAACCGCTTGAGAAACTCGGGATCGTTCGTCAGGCTGGGACGCAGAATCTTAACGGCGACTGTGCGGCCCAGCGCCAGGTCCTGCGCCTTATAAATGACCGCCATTCCGCCCGAGCCCTGCTGGGCGATCAGGCGATAGCGGTCATTAAGCAGCGTCTCTTGTGAGGACATCCCGATCTCGCTCGTGCTACGCCGGGGAAGCGCTCGCCAACTTCTCCGGCGCGTCCGGCATCATCCCGCTCTATCGAGTAGAATTATACCAGGAACTCCGGCTACGTCGAGGCATGGGCGTCGGCCTGCCGGCTGGTTACCTCTCAATACACGTTACGTAATCGAAAGGCTCACCGAGCGTGCTCCCCCTGAAAGCCCCTGAGTGGCCGGTCGAGGTCGCCTACGACGAGCTCCCCGCGTGGATGCGCAGCGCACGCCGCACGGTCGACTGGCCGCTGGTCGTCGTGGTGCTGCTGGCCGTCACGCTGGTCGCCCCATGGATCGCCGGACCGTTGCCGTTCAGCGCGGGGCTGCGGAGCGAAGTCGCCCGCGCGCTCGAAATGAGCGAGAGCATCCAATCGGGGATCCTGTATCCGCGTTGGGCGGCGAATTTCAACCTCGGCTATGGCTCACCGCTGTGGAATTTCCTGCCGCCGCTACCGCACTACCTGGCCGGGCTGCATCGCGTCCTGGCGCAAACCAGCGCGGAGTTCAGCATCCGCTTTACGCTGATCGGCGCGCAGATCTTGCTGGCCGCCGCGCTGTTCGGCTTTGCGCGGCGCCGCTGGGGGACATATGGTGGGCTGCTGGCGGCAGCGCTCGGACTGTTCAGCCCGCAAACCGCACTGGTCAAGCCGCTGATCGACGGCGATCTCGGCGCCCTGCTGGCGGTAGGATGCTGGTTGGCAAGCCTGTGGACACTCGACCGGCTGCTGTCTTATGGTCGCGGGGCAAACTTGCTGCTCGCAGCGAGCGCGTGCGCTGCGGTCTGGCTGGCGCACCAGCCCCTGAATATCCTGCTCAGCGCGCTGACGTTGGCGTGGCTGCTGATCCGCCTGCGCGCGGGCCATCCTGGCGACGCGATCCGCGCCGGGCTGCTGGCCTACGTCCTGGGTTTCGCGGTGAGCGCATTCTACTGGCTCCCCGCGTGGACGGAGCGCGATTCGGTTATCTGGCATGCAGCCGAAAGTGCCAGGCCGGTCACCCGCGCGGTTAGCATGGGCGAGTTGTTCGGCATGTTCCCCACGCTGGATCGCGCCGTCATCAACCCCGAAGCGACTCCGGCGCTGGGCGTGGCGGTGTGGGTTGTGGCGGCGATCGCGCTGCTGCTTATGGCCGCTGGATGGCTCACCGGGCGCAGCCGGATGAGGCACGAACCATCTCCGCGCGCGCGGCTGGCCGAGCGTGAGGCGTTGTTCTTCGGGCTGGCAGGGGCGCTGCTGATCGCGGGCGCGGTCGAGCCGGTTGCAGACGTCTGGCGAAATGCTTCGTCCTGGCCGCCGTTCGCTCCGGCGGATCTGGGCTTTCCTGCAGCCATTTGCCTCGCGCTGTGCGGCGCGTCGCTCGGCTGGCGGCTGGAGTCGTCACGCTCTCCGCGCCGGGCCGCGCTTGGCATGATCGCGCTGGCCGCCGGGGTCGCGGTGACCAGCCTGCCGCTTTTTGCCGCGCCGCCTGTGCCCATCCGCACCCCCGAGCTCACGCCTGCCGGATTGATCGAGCGCGAGCTAAGAGGGGTGCCCCTCGCCGCACAAGAGCCGGGCTGGCTGCTGCCGCGCGGCGTCGAACGCTTCCCCGCGGTCGAGGCGCAGCTTCTTTCGGCGTTTGAGAACGGACTGCTCGACAAGGTGCTGCGCGAAAATCTCTCTGCCACCACGCTGGCGGACACCATCGAGCACACCGCACAGCACGAGCGGATTATGGTGCGCTCAGCAGGCCCGGCGGAAATCCGGCTGCGGACGTTTCTGTTTGAGGGCTGGCGCGCGCGGCTGGATGGGAGGCCAGTCGCTCTGCACGCCACCGAGGACGGCTTGATCGCGCTCTCCGTACCGGGAGGGAATCACGAACTGGAGCTGTCGTTCGGCGCAACATCCGCTCGCACGGCCGGGTGGGCGCTCTCTGCCGTGGCGTGCCTGCTCCTGCTGAGCGTTGCTGTGCGGCAAGAGTACCGCCCGCCGCTCGCGCTCGACGAGCCAGCGGTTCCCGAACGCTCGTCGCGGACGTGGGCCGAGCCGGTGATCCTGCTGGGGAT
>CBINGT010000039.1:0-13804 GCA_966250245.1 uncultured Anaerolineae bacterium | reverse complement strand
ACGCATTGGGGCACGTCTTTCTGTTTGGCGTGCTGACCGCGCTGCTCGCCCAGGCGTTGAGCTTTCACTTGCCGGGTGAGCGCGCGATCACCGTGGCGGCGGGGTTCGTTCTGCTGCTCGGCTCGGTGCTGGAGCCTTCGCAGTTGTTGGTGTACGAGCGCGGCGCATCGCTGCTGGACCTTGGCGCCAATTGGACGGGCGCGGTGTTGAGCGCCTGGTTGCTGCGGCGGTTCGCGCTCCCCTCACGCGCCCCTGACGACAAGCCCCCGCGCGCTATCTCTCAGCCTGACGCCCCTGAATCGCGACATTGAGTTATTTCCAGCCGAGCCGGTCTGCGATCCACGCCCGCGCCACCTCACCCTGCGCGCGCTGGAACTCGCGCAGCGTCGGCAGGCCGGGCGGTGGGGGCAGCAGCGCCCTGTGAGTAAAGAAGCCCGCCAGCGAGACAATCGCCGCGGTGATGGCGTCGGGGTCTGCTTGCCGGGCGGCGGGATGATAGTTGAGTGTGTCCTCAGGCGGCGGACCGCCCTGCATGGCGACGCTCGGCGCAAAGGCGACCACGTCCACCCACGCTGCGCCGACACATGCGTGCGGCCAGTCAACGACCCACACGGCATCAGGCGTCAATAGCAGGTTGTCCTCGCGGATATCCGCATGGAGTAGCGTGTCCCCCGCGACCGCTTCGCGTGCAGTCGCTTCGATAGCGGCGAGGTCCGCCAGGTGGCGCGCGGACCAGGGATCGAGCCGGTCCAGTATGTCCGAGTCCGCCTGCTGAAGCTCCCGCCAGCCGAAGATGCTTGTCGAGAACACATCCCCGGCGGTGGGCACGCTCCCTGGCGGCAGCGGCGAAGGGGTGAGGGATTCGCTTAAGACGATCAGCGCATCCAGCACGCGCGTAAGCTCGTCGAGCCGCCACGGTTGCGCGGGATGCCTGCCATCCACATCCTGAAACGCCAGCACGATCCAGCCGCTAGCCGGATCGTCATACGACCACAGCAGGCGCGGCGCGGGTGCGGTCGGCGGCAGCAGAGCCGCGATCTTCGCTTCGCGCCGGTGAAAGCTGGCCGTGTCGGGGCTCGGCTCGGGACCGGCCGCTTTCACAAACACCCGCTGGCCCTCTGCGGTGGTCAGGCGTGCGGCGAGCCCCGGCGAAAACCCTTTCGGCTGTGACGCGACGCTGATCACCGGGCTGCCGAGCTTCTGCTCGATCACCTCGCGAACCTGCAGCGGGATGTCTTCCCAGCGCAGGCGGACGCCTTGCGCGGGCGGTGGTGAGTGGCGTGTCTGGTCCGTCATGGCATCTCCTCGCGGGTTCCGAATAGAAGCACAGACTACAACAGCCAGCGCGCCAGAGTCAATATGCGAGATGTATTATAGAAAATAAGCGCGCCCGGTGAGCGAAGCCGGGCGCGCGTGTGCGGATAAAGTGAATGGATTTAAGCGATCACGCCTAGCTCGCGCCCGACGCGGGCGAAGCGCTCCAACGCCATGTCGAGATCGTCGCGGGAGTGCGTGGCACTGTTCATCACGCGCAGGCGCGCTTTGCCGTGCGGGACGGTCGGATAGCCGATCGCCATCACAAACACGCCTTCCTCGAACATCCGGCGGCTGAACTGCTGCGCGAGCGGCGCCTCGCCGAGCATAACCGGCACGATCGGCGTTTGCGTCTGACCGGTGTCAAAGCCGAGCGACTGCATCCCCTGCTTGAAGTATTCGGCGTTGCTCCACAGCCGGTCGACCAGCTCCGTGCTTTCCTCAAGCAGCTCGACCGCGGCGATGTTGGCCGCCACATCGGGCACGGCCATCGCGCTGCTGAACAGGAACGGCCGCCCACGCTGGCGCAGCCAGTCTACGATGACCTTGTTCCCCGCGACCACGCCGCCGACCACGCCGAACGCCTTGCTGAGCGTGCCAATCTCGACGTCTACCTGGCCGTGCAGCCCGAAGTGATCGACGATCCCGCGCCCGCCCCGGCCGAGCACGCCTTCGCCGTGCGCGTCGTCCACCATCAGCAGGATGCCGTGCTCGGACGCAATCGCGGCGATCTCCGGCAGCGGCGCGATGTCGCCGTCCATGCTGAACACGCCGTCGGTCACGATCAGGCGGCGGTTGTACTCAGTCGTTTCGGCGATCTTTTTGCGCAGGTCGTCGGGGTTGTTGTGCTCGTAGGCGACGATCTGCGCGCGCGACAGGCGGCAGCCGTCGATGATGCTGGCGTGGTTGAGCTGGTCGGAGAAGATGACGTCCCCGCGCCCCACTAGGGCAGGGATGGTCGCCAGATTCGCCATGAAACCGCTCTGGAAGGTGACCGCCGCCTCGACGCCCTTAAAGCGCGCCAGACGTTCCTCAAGCTCCAGGTGCAGGTCCATCGTCCCGGCAATCGAGCGCACCGCCGCCGGTCCGACGCCGTGGGTGTCCATCGCGCGCTTTGCGGCTTCCACTAGGCGGGGATGATTGGCCAGCCCGAGGTAGTTGTTTGAGGAGAAATTCAGCACGCGCCGCCCGTCCACGACGAGCCAGGCGCCCTGCGGGCTGCTGAGCGTGCGGATCGTGTTAAACAGCCCCTGTTCTTTCAGGCTGGCGATCTCCGCCTCGATCCAGGCGGTTTTGTTTTCAATCATGGCGCTCTCCTATCCTAAATCGTGTGGTAAATCTCTCTATGCTGCGATTCTACATGTCGCGATTCTACCACACGCGCCAGGAGTCAGGCGCCATGTCACGCGCAGTGATACACCTCGCGCTGGAGCGCCAGGCTGGCGTCGGCGAACAGTCCGCTGAAATCAGGATAGGCGTCCGGGCCGACGCCGAACACCGTGTCCAGCCCGACCAGCGCAAACAGCTCGCGGATGCGCGGCGACGGGTTGGTGATGTGCAGCGTGCCCTGCTTGCGCTCGGCGGCTTTGTACGCGTACACCAGCGCGCGCAGCCCGGCGCTGTTCATATAATCCACACCGCTCAGATCCAGGATGATCTGCGAGCGGTCTTCGGTCAGCGCGCGGTCGATTGCCGCGAGCAACGGCTGGATGCTGCGCTCGTTGATGCGCCCGAACACCTCAATCATGCGGATTCTTGAACGATCAAGCCGTCCCATCTGTCCGTCCATCGTCCAATACACTCCGTACCCGGTGATACTTACGACTCTATACGCACCAAAGCCAGGCGGGTTCTCACCTGCGGCGCACAACATCCCACTTTTTCGGGGGAAAGGGGCTCAGTTCGCGATTCCGGCGATCAGCAGGTCGAGGGCCAGCGCTCCGTCGACTTTGCCGGTCTTGATGCCGAGGTCGGTGTCGAGCAGGTGGTGGTAGATCGCGTCGAGCTGTTCCATCGAGAAGGCGCGTACCTGCTCGCTCAGCTTCTTGGCGACGAAGGGATGCACGCCGATCGCCTGGCCGAGGCTGCCCGGCGCGCCGCCTGCGTTGAGATGCTCCCGCGCGAGGATCAGCAGGCGGAACTGGCGCACGATCATCCCGAACAGGCGCAGCGGATCGTCCTGCGCCAGCAGGCGGTGCATCAGGCGGATAGCCGTCTGCCCATCGCGCCGCCCGATCGCGTCCACCATCTCGAAGACGTCCGGCTCGGCGGCATAGGTGGTCAGCAGCTTCAGGTCTTCCACGGTGATCGGGCGCTCGCCGTTAACGTAGGTCGCCAGCTTGGCGATCTCGTTATCCGCCGCGCGCAGGTCGTTGTCGATGATCGCGGCGAGCGCGGCGGCGGCCTGCGGCTCGACGTCCACGCCGTACACCTCGCGGGCATGGCCGCGAATCCACGCGGCGAGGTTCGGCGGCGGACCAAATAGCTTGTGAAAGCCGCCCGGCAGCGTCTTCGCGGCCACGACGATCGGGTGCTTGTCGGACAGCGTGTCCGTCTCCACGAACACGATGCGCGCGTGCGGGGGCAGGTCGTCCAGCCCGGCAGCCAGCTCCTCAAGCTCCGCCTTGCCGGTTTTGCCCGCGCCCTTGCGCGCCAGCCAGCTTAGCATCCCTTCGACGATCACCAGCCGCTTGTCGCTGAGGAATGGCATCGCACGCGCCGCCGACAACACCTGCGCCGCGCTGGTGTTTTTGCCGTCGAGGACCGACGTGTTCATTTCGGCGGTGGCTGGATCGCCCATCGCCGCGCGGAGCGACCGGACTTGCTGGCGCAGGCTGAACTCGTCGCTGCCGTGCAGCACGTAGAAAGTCGGCGTGCGCCGCCCCATCGGTTACCCTGCCCGCGTCTTTACGAAGTGCACCGTCAACCGCTGCCCGGCGACCGGGATGGTGAACTCGTGCCGCCGGACGCTGACGATCTGGAGATCGCCGGGGTCGCCGAGAGTGGTGAAATAGTGCTGCAGCGACAGCCCAAGCGGCTGCGCGGCGATCAGCGCCAGGGTGGAGAGCAGGATCACGCTGGGCAGCCGGGCCAGCCGGTCGAGGATGCCGCGCTTCATCCCGGCGGTTCCGGCGAGCGCCGCCATGCTGGTCAACACCCCGGCGGTGACGAGGCCGGTCCCGCAGTTCGGGTGGATGGCGAGGCCATGCTCGCCCGCGCGCATGCGGTTGAGCGCCTCGAGGGCGGTCTGCTCGATCTCCGCCGTGCTGACGTTGCCGTAGAGGTAGAAGCCGCTCGCCGTAGAGCGCCCGGCCATGTTGAGGTTTTTCAGCTTGCGGCTCAGCAGGTGAATCGTCGCGTGCTCCAGCCCGTGATTGCGGCGGACGCGCCGAATGATCGGTGTGTTCAATAATGGGGCAGCCAATCTCGCCAATGCTTGGATCATCACGTTACCCGCTCACTCCACCAACACTCATCGCGCCACTGTGCGCAGCGCGGCATGATCGAAAGTACCATGATCTGCGGGGCGCGGCAATAAGTGCGCCCGTTTAGACGGCTCGCGCGCCGTCCTCGAAGATCGCGCGCAGCACCGAGGGCGTGTCTGCCAGGGACTCGAAGACATAGGTCGGGTTGCAGGCGCGAAGCTGCTCGGTGGTGAAGGGGCCGGTCGCCACGGCGAGCGTCCGCGCGCGGATGCTCTGCGCGCACGCGACATCCCCCGGCGTGTCCCCTATGATGACGACTCGCTCCGCCGGGAACGACACGCCCGCCAATGCCTCGGCCCGCTTCAGCGCCAGCGGGGGGAGCATGGGCCGCTCCCACCCGTCGGAGCCGAATGCACCCACGCGAAAATCGTCCGGGTCGAACCCGGCGCGGCGCAGCTTGACGGGGATCAGGCCGGTCATGTTGCCGGTGACCAGGCCGAGCAGCACGTCGCCACGCGCCTTGAGCGCATCGACCAGGGCGTGCGTGCCGGGGCAGGCGCGCACCGGAAACTGGTCGATGATCGCGGTCAGGTGGCGCGTGACGACCTCGTTATAGATGTGCAGCCGCGCCTCGATCTCGGCGCGCGACACGCCTGCCGGTTCCAGCGCTTCGAGCGCGATCTGCCAGTCGGTTTTCCCGGCAAAGGCGATCGTGTCGGCTGCGCCCGGCGTGCCGAAGACCTCTTCAAGTGCCAGACGCGTCGCCGCGCGCCCGCTGCCGCCCGAGTTGAGCAGCGTGCCGTCGATGTCAAACAGGACCAGCCACTCCACCTGCATACCCATCCTTCGCGTGACGGAGCCTGCCCGAATTATAGCGTGAGGCGGGGCGCGCTGCCGCCTGGAAAGCGCCATCAAGCGCGCGCTGGTTTACGTGACACTCGTCTCCGATCTGGCGACATTCCACACTGTTTGCCCTGGCCTGATCCGTCTAGACTGGTGGCGTAGATTGGAGTACGTGTGTTTCCCGTCTGAGGCGCCGGAAGGCGCGCGCAGAACGCTCCTGCGTTTCAACGCTCGGTTGAACTCTATAGTGTGTGATTGTGTGCTCAATCGTTTCGCGGTGCCAGTCTACGTTGCTTGCAAGTCTGATCACAGGCCGCGATCCCCTTACTTCCGCCTGCGATCGGTTTGCCAAAAAAGGTAATGGGAGGAAATGAATGTCTAACGGCACATCGTCGCGCAAGATGGTGACGATCGATGGCAATATGGCGGCGGCGCTGGTAGCGCATGCCCTCAATGAAGTGATTGCCATCTATCCCATTACGCCTTCCTCGCCTATGGGCGAGACGGCTGACGAGCTGTCGGCGGAAGGCGTAAAGAACCTGTGGGGGACGGTCCCGCAGGTGACGGAGATGCAGTCGGAAGGCGGCGCGGCGGGCGCGGTGCATGGCGCACTCACCACCGGCGCGCTGACGACGACCTTCACGGCGTCGCAGGGCCTGCTGCTGATGATCCCCAATATGTACAAGATCGCGGGCGAGCTGACTTCCACGGTGTTCCACGTGGCGGCACGCTCTCTGGCAGCGCAGGCGCTGTCGATCTTCGGGGATCATTCGGACGTGATGGCCGCTCGCGCAACCGGCTTCGCGCTGCTCTGCTCGGGGAGCGTCCAGGAAGTGATGGACTTCGCGCTGATCGCCCAGGCGTCCACGCTGGAAGCGCGCGTGCCGTTCGTCCACTTCTTCGACGGCTTCCGCACGTCACACGAGATTCAGAAGATTGAAGAGGTCACGCGCGAGCAGATGCGCGCGATGATCGACGATAAATTCGTCGTTGCGCACCGTATGCGCGGCCTGTCGCCGGAGCGCCCGACGATGCGCGGCACGGCGCAGAACCCGGACGTTTACTTCCAGGGGCGCGAGACGGTCAACCCGTTCTACGCAGCCACTCCGGGCATTGTCCAGAAGTACATGGACAAGTGGGCGGAGATTTCGGGCCGCCAGTATCACCTGTTCGATTACGTCGGCGCGCCGGATGCGGACCGCGTGATCGTCATGATGGGCTCGGGCGCCGAGACGGTGCACGAAGTGGTCGACATTCTCAACGCGCAGGGCCAGAAGGTCGGCGTGGTGAAGGTCCGCCTCTATCGCCCGTTCGACGCGAAGGCGCTGGTCGCCGCGCTGCCTGCGAGCGTGCAGCGTATCGCCGTGCTCGACCGCACGAAGGAACCGGGCGCCGCTGGCGAGCCGCTTTACCAGGACGTGGTGACTGCGTTCAACGAAGCGTTTGCCGACGGCACGATCACCAGCATCCCGCGCATTGTTGGCGGGCGCTATGGCCTGGGCTCGAAGGAATTCAACCCCGGCATGGCGAAGGCCGTGTTCGACAACCTGGCCGCAGACCAGCCGAAGAATCACTTCACGGTTGGCATCATTGACGACGTGACGAACTCCAGCCTGCCGTGGGACGATTCGTTCAACAACGAGCCCGAAGGCGTGCATACGGCCATGTTCTACGGCCTGGGCGCGGACGGTACGGTTGGCGCGAACAAGAACTCGATCAAGATCATCGGCAAGGCGACCGACAACTACGCGCAGGGCTACTTCGTGTACGACTCGAAGAAGTCTGGCGCGCAGACGGTGTCGCACCTGCGCTTCAGCAAGAAGCCGATCCGCAGCCAGTACCTGATCCAGCAGGCGGACTTCCTGGCGGTGCATAACTTCGCCTTCTTCGACCGCTTCGAGATGGTCCCGAAGCTCAAGAAGGGCGGCGTGCTGCTGATCAACGCGCCGTACACGCCGGACGAAGTGTGGGACAAGCTGCCGCGCGAAGTCCAGCAGCAGATTATCGACAAGCAGGCAAAGCTCTATTCGATCGACGCCAACAGCATCGCGAAGTCGGTTGGCCTGGGCGGCCGCATCAACATCATCATGCAGGCGGCGTTCTTCAAGATTTCTGGCGTTCTGCCGGAAGACGAAGCGATGAAGTTCATCGAGATGGCCGTCGAGGATACCTACGGCTCGAAGGGCGCGAAGATCGTGGAGATGAACATCCGCGCCGCGCACATCGCCACCGACAACGTCGCGAAGATCGACTATCCGCAGCAGGTGACCAGCCAGATCTCGATGCGCCCGGTCGTTCCGGAAGATGCGCCTGAGTTCGTGCAGACCGTGACCGCCGAGATCATGGCGGGGCGCGGCGACCTGCTGCCCGTCTCGAAGATGCCGGTGGACGGCACCTTCCCGACCGCGACCACCCAGTACGAGAAGCGCAACATCGCCACCGAGATCCCGGTGTGGAATCCGGCGGCCTGCATCATGTGCAACCAGTGCGCGTTCGTGTGCCCGCATGCCACGATCCGCATGAAGGTCTACCCCGGCGAGCTCGCCAATGGCAGCTCTCCGCAGGGCTGGCAGGCGCTCGACGCCAAGGGGCGCGGCTGGGAAGGCATGAAGTACACGCTCCAGGTGTCGCCGGAAGACTGCACCGGCTGCGGCGTGTGCGTCGAGACGTGCCCGGCTTACGTCAAGGACGAAAGCGGCCAGAAGACCGACCGCAAGGCGATCGAAATGAAGCCGCTGACGGACGACCTGCGTCTGCTGGAAGCCGCCAAGTGGGATTACTTCCTGACCCTGCCCGAAACCCCGGCCGAGACGTTCAGCCGCACGACCGTCAAGGGCTCGCAGTTCGTTCGCCCGCTGTTCGAATTCTCGGGCGCGTGCGCGGGCTGCGGCGAAACCCCGTACATCAAGCTGCTGACCCAGCTCTTTGGCGACCGCGCGGTTATCGCTAACGCCACCGGCTGCACCTCGATCTACGGCGGCAACCTGCCGACCACGCCCTACGCGCAGCGCGCGGACGGTCGCGGCCCGGCCTGGTCGAACTCGCTGTTCGAGGACGCTGCGGAGTTCGGCCTGGGGATGCGCCTGTCTGCCGACAAGCTGTCCGAGTACGCTTACGAGAAGCTTGACGAGCTGGCCGCGATCGCGACCGAGAACGTCGACCTGCTGATTGCCATCCGCGACGCGGATCAGAGCACGCAGGAAGGCATCGAGGAGCAGCGCGCCCGCGTGGACAAGCTGAAGGCGCTGCTGGAGCAGGAGCCGAACGAGATCGCGCAGCAGCTTCTGGCGGTGGCCGACTACCTGGTCAAGCGCTCGGTGTGGATCATCGGCGGCGACGGCTGGGGCTATGACATCGGCTACGGCGGTCTGGATCACGTCCTGGCGTCGGGGCGGAACGTCAACGTTCTGCTGCTCGACACCGGCGTGTACTCCAACACCGGCGGCCAGATGTCGAAGGCGACGCCGCGCGGCGCGGTGGCGAAGTTCGCCGCGGCCGGAAAGTCGCTGCCGAAGAAGGACCTGGGCATGATCAGCATGACGTATGGCAACATCTACGTCGCGCAGATCGCGATGGGCGCCAACATGAACCAGGCGGTCAAGGCGTTCGTCGAGGCCGAGGCGTACGATGGCCCGTCGCTCATCATCGCCTACGCGCAGTGCATCGCGCACGGCATCGACATGAAGAAGGGCAACGACCTTCAGAAGGATGCCGTCGAAGGCGGGTTCTGGCCGCTGTTCCGCTTCAACCCGGACAACGCTCGCATGGGCAAGCAGCCGCTCCAGCTCGACTCGAAGGCGCCGACGCAGGACATCGAGAAGTGGATGTACCAGCAGAACCGCTTCCGCATGTTGCGCGCCGCCAATCCGGAGCGCGCTGAGGAGCTGCTCAAACTGATGCGCGAGGACGTCCAGACGCGCTGGAAGATGTACGAGCAGATGGCGCAGTTTGACATCTAAGCGTAGCGGTTAGCCGCTAGCGATTAGCGGTTAGCTCAAAGCCACAATGAAGCGCCCTGGTCACGTTGGCCGGGGCGCTGTTGTTTCTGTAGGGGTGGGGCTTGCTCCGCCCGTTCGTGCTTAGTCCTACGGGGTCAAGCACCATCCCTACAAAAAACTGCGGGGCGATCGCGCGATCGCCCCGCAGTGTGCGGCGGATTATTGACCCTCTGGGTGGACAGTGAACAGCGTGCCTGCGCTGCGCCCGAACACTTCAGGGAAGTAGAAGGCGTAGGCGTGGCTCGGCATCGTCTGGAACTCGCCCGGCACGGTCGCGCGGACCTGATAGGTGTAGACGTACGTCCCGCGCGGCAGCCAGTCCGCATACAGGTTCACCTGCTCGTCGCGCATCTCGGTGTGGTCGAAGTACCACCAGCCCCACCACCACGCCGGGTCATACGTTGGGCGCAGATCCGGCGGCTGGAGCGTGCCGCTGGTGGTCAGCAGCGAGGTGTCGACCGGCTCGGTCCCGGCCGGGATCGGGTCTTCCAGCACGAAGTAGTTGATGTCCTCATGCGCCGTGATCGTGACGCGCACGGTGACGACCTCACCCGCCCGCGCGGATGTCACCGGCTCGCCGGGCCGCTCGGCGCTGAAGTATTCGCGCTCGACGCTGATCCCCCGGCTGATCGGGTCGGCTTCGGCGGCGGGCAGGCGCAGTTGCAGGTGCGCCGCGTAATAGAGCGCGCCTTCGCCCGCGCTGCGCGCCAGCGTCAGACGGTTGATCTCGTCGTGCAGCAGATCGCCGACCGCGACGCGGAGCGTCACGCTCTCGCGCACGTCGTCCGGCGTGATAGTGTCCGCGCCCAGTTCCGAGCCGTTGAGCGCGACTACGTAGTCATAGTTCGCTTTGAGCTCTCCGGTGGCGACCATCCAGTCGGTCAGCGCCATGACGGACCACGCCGTTTCCTGTGTGGTCGCCCAGTGATCGCCCTCGCGCGCCACCATCAGCCAGCGGACCACGTTCGGCAGGATGTCGAGCTCTGGCGCGGCACGGGCCAGCGCGGCCAGCGCGATCGCGGTCGTGCGCGTGTCGGTCGACCAGTTCCACCAGTCGCGCTCGGCCTCTTCCCAGTGCGCGCCAGTCGCGGAGAGGATCGCGCCGGTTTGCAGGTCGCTGATCAGGTCGGCCACCTGCGGCGCGGACGGGTCGATTTCCAGGTAGGCCATCAGCAGGAAGGCGCGCGCCCAGTGATCCATTTCCAGCCGCTGGGTGTGGAGCGCATCGAGATCGGCGCGGATGTCCTTCTCGCCGCGTGCCAGCACGTAGCTATAGAACGCCTGGCGGTTCAGCCGCCACGTCTCGGTGTCGATGCCGGGGCGCACAAAGTCTGCGAAGACGTAGTTCAGCGCCCGGTCGATCACGTCTCGCCCGAAGTCGAACCCGGCGGCGCGCGCCTCGATCAGCCCCAGCGCGGCGTAGGCGGTGACGTACGGATTGCTTTCCATGTGCGCGAACCAGCCCCAGCCGCCATCAGGGTTTTGCTCGCGGATCAGGATCTCGACCGCTTCGTTCAGCGCCGTTCGCAGATTGGATTCAAGCTCGGCGTCCTCGATGCCCAGGTCGCGTAGCGCGCGCCACGTCATAACGTTCGGCAGGAAGCGGCTGACGGTCTGCTCGATGCACTGGTGCTTGAAGTTCCGCAGATAGTCGAGCGCGTCGATGGTCGTGGCGGCAAGCGACGGCTCCACCTTGATCGTTAGCTCGCCCCGGTCGGGATCGACGCGCGGCGGCAGGCTGATCGCCTCGGTGCGCGCGCCCTCTGCGCGCAGCACGCCGCCCGTTCCGACCGTGTCCGGCGCGGTGTAGCGGTAGACCGGGATCGTGCCGTTCGGGCCGGTGGCGAGCGTCGGCTTGACCGCGTCCTGCGCGCCGTCCTCGCCGATGGCGTAGAAGGTCAGGTCCACGCTGGGCACGTCCAGCACGGTGACGTTCCACTCGACGCGCGCCCGTCCGCCGGACGGGATGACGACGGTCTGCGTGACGTCACTCTCGACGGTCACGCCGCTGGCTTCGAGCGTCGCTTCGACGGTCTGCGCGCTGGCGGTGTTGTTGTTGATCACGCTGGCGAGCGTGACACGGTCCCCCACCACGAAGAAGCGCGGCGTGACCGGGCGCGTCAGCAGCGGGAGCGTGCTCATCACGTCTGCCGTTGCCGTGCCGACTTCGGTTTGCGTGGTGATCCCGCGCGCGTCGACGCGCCAGGTCGTCAGGTTGTCGGGCAGCGTCAGGGTGATCGAGGCGCGTCCGTCGGCGCCGGTCGTCACGCGCGGCGCCCACAGCGGCGTTTGCTGGAAGTCCTCGCGGACGTCTACGGCCGGGGCGTTTCTTGCGCCGTCCGCACCGGCCATCGCAGCCTCTTCTGCGACGGCGTCGGCGGCGAACAGGGTCGGCATCGGCGGCATCGCGGCCGGCGCAGCGGCGAGCGTGCGCTCCGCCTGCAGGTTCAGCGCCTCATCCGCCTGCGCGTCAAGCAGCGCTTGGAGCGCGACGGTCGTAGAGACACGGTTCGGCTGCTGGCCGTAGAACGCTTCTTCCGGCGAGACGCTGTTCGGCCCCCGCAGCGACAGGATCGCCTGGTCCGTCACGCCGATGCCAACTTCCGCCTCGACCGGCTTGCCGTCCGGCCCCACCGTCCGCACGTCGAGCGTCACCGTGTCGCCGGGGCGGGCAAGCTCCGCCGAGGGGGTGACGGTCACTTCGAGCCGCTTGTGGATCGGCTCGACGGTCAGGTTGATCGCGCCGGTGCGGTAGACCGGGTTCGGGTTCTCGTCGTCCACGCCCTTGACCAGCGTCACCGAGACGTGGACGTTCGGGGTGTGCTGTTCGGTCAGCGGAAGCTCGATCAGCAGCGTCGAGCCTTCGACGCGCCGCACCTCAAGCGACTGGATGCCCGCACGCTCGACCGCAATCAGGGCGTAGCTCGTGCCACTGAACGGAACGGGCGCCAGCACCTGCGCGGTTTCGCCGGGCACGTAGCTCTCTTTGTCCGCGACTAGGTCGATCGTATCGCTGGGGCGGCCCCACCACACCGGCCGGTCCCCAAGCACCCACAGACGGAGCGTGCTGCTGTTGACGCGCTCGAACCTGTCACGCACCACCGCGCGGACCCGGTACATTCCGGCTTGTGGCGGGGTGAACGTGTACTGTGCGGTGCCGTCCTCGCCGGTCGTCACGCGATCGGCCGCCACCTCGATCTCGTTCAGTTTCCAGTCATACCGTCCGAACCCCTCACTGCTTGACACGCGTTCCCAGCGAAGCTCGGTCACGGTCAGGTCGATGCGCTGCTCTGCGACCGGCGCGCTGTCTGGCGTGACGGCGATCAGATCGACCGTCAGCGGCTGTTCGGCGCGGCCAAAGTAACGATCGGTTCGCTGGCCGACGTAGATTTCGGCGGGGTGGGCGAGCAGGGTGGTCCGCCCGGCGATGTACTGGCCGGACTCGTCCACGACCTCGCCCTCGACGGTGATCATCATCGGGTGGATGGCCGGGGCGCGCGTGAAGATCGCATCGGCGGTGACGCGCCCAGCGGAATCGGTCTGCGTGATGTCGCTGTCAAGCTCCACGCGGCTGTAGAATTCCTGCGTATCGTCGGTGAAGGTGTAGCGGCCCGGTCCGGTGTACTCGAACCACGCCGGGTCGCCCCAGATGGTCCACCGTAACGTGGCGTCGCTGACTGGCCCGCCGAAGTAGTATGAGGCTGCAATCGTGGCGGTCAGCGGATCGCCCTGGATCAGCGTATCGACATCGGTCGTCACCTCGACCCGGTACTCCGGCACGCGGAACTCCGCCAGCGTGAAGCCGATCTGCGCCAGATAGTCGTCCTGATAGCGGACCTCGATCCACCCTTCGCCTAGCTCAGCGTTTTCTGGCAGATCGATCTCGCCGTTGAACGTCCCGAACGGGCTGAGCGGCAGCGTGCCCTCGAACAGCAGCGTCGCGCCATAGCCGGTCGTGATGCGCACGTCCACCGTCTCGCCGCGCGGCAGGGTGTAGGTCATGTCGTCCTTGTGACGCAGCGCGCCGCGATAGTAGAGCGTTTCGCCGGGGCGGTAGATCGGGCGGTCGGTGTAGAGATACCCGGCCAGGTTTTCGGCGCGGCCGCTGCCCCAGGCGGACCACACGCCGTATACATCCTCGCTCTCGGCGACGGCGACCACCACGTTTTCGATCTGTTGCTTTAGTTCTTCGGCGCTGAGGCGCACCAGGCCGTCGGCGTTGGT
>CBINGT010000038.1:0-13974 GCA_966250245.1 uncultured Anaerolineae bacterium | reverse complement strand
CCTGCGCGCGCTGCTCAATCGCGGCGAGGTCGGCGTCCCAGGCGCGGTGCAGCCAGCGATGCGCCAGCGCGAGCGAATCGTTGCGATCGGGCAGCCCGGCCAGCACCCAGCGGACCGTCACTGCCTGCCCGGGCATCAGGTCGAGCGTGCGCCCCAGCCGGGGATTAGTGCCGGTTCCGGTGCCGCCTTCGACCAGCAGGACCGGCTGCAAATAGATTAGCTGCCCCAGTTGCAGCGCCATGCTGCCGTTATCCAGCGAGAGGAAGATCGCGCGCTGCGTCTGGTTCTGGCGGATGGCCTGCGCGGCGATCGCCAGATGGAATGAGCGGCGGCGATCACTGGTATTGCGGCAGGTGATCCGCCCACCGACCGCCTGCGACTCCATCGTCCAGAATTCGAGCGTTGCCCGCAGGCCGAGCGCCGGTTCCGCCGTGACGCGAAGATAGTCCGGCGCAAATGCCGTCAGCGTGGGCGGGCGGTGATAGCCCTGTGCCTCGAGCACCTGTCGCCGCTCGACCGTCCAGATCGGCACGACGCGCGCCAGCCCCACGCGCCCGCCGTAACGCGTTTCCAGCGAAATGGCCGGCTCGGACGGCGCGCCAAGCCGAAGCTGCCAGACCTGATCATCGTGAATATGGGTGCGCCCGGTGCGGGCATCCGCTGCGATGCGGGGAGCCATCGGGGACGCGCCGGTGAGCTGCCACTCGCGCATAAGGTTGCCTCTCTCTGAAAGCGGTTAGCAGTTAGCGATTAGCGGTTAGCCAAAAGCCGAAAACCAGACGCGGCGCTCGCCGGGGGTGAGGTTTGGCGCGCTGATCGCAACCGCCAGCCGCTAGCTTCTAGCTGCAAACATCCTTCTATAACCATAATACGTATTCGGGGCCGAAGGTAGCGCGCGGGCACAAAAAAGCCGCCCGAAGGCGGCGGAGAAGCGGGTTATTCGGCGGGCGTCATGCGCCAGGTGCCGCCCTGGCAGTCGCCGCGCACCTCGCCCTCAAAGAACGAGATCACGTCGTTGTACAGCGTGGTCAGACGGTGCTCGCCCGGCCCAGGGAAATACTCGCCGTTCGACACTTCGCCACCCGCAATGTAGCGGTACGTGCTGGTAAGCTCGAACTCTGGCGTGGTCGCCCAGCCGAGCGCCTCTCGTAGCTCCGTGCGGGTACGCCACAGCTTGCCGAACCCCCGGCGCGGCTGGTACAGGCCATCGGGCGGGATCAGGTTGGGGTCTAGCTCCGGCTCGCCCTCGACAAACGTATCGAGATAGCAGAACCAGTCGCCCCGGTTCGGATCGTCCTCGCTGCTGATCATCACCCAGATCTGCCGGTTGTGGCGGATCCAGAACATCCGCCCGCGCTCGAAGACCTGCTCTGCGACCGGCACATCCGCCACGACCGTGGTCGGGAACAGCGCGGGCAGGCCGGTCGGCGTGACGAGCGGCCCAGCAGTCGATTCCGCTTCGCCGGGCGTCGGGATCACCAGCAGGGTTGAGGTTGGCGGTGGGGTGGGTGATAGGTCTGGCGTCGGGCTGAGCGCGGGCGTTGGGTTCGCGTCAGGTTCTCCGGCGTCCTGCGTTTCGTCCGGTGTGCCGTTCGGGCCTGGCGTGACGGTGATCACCAGCAGGATGGTGCCGGGCTCGGGCGTGGCGGTTACGACCAGCACATGCTCGATCGGCGGCAGTTCTTCTTCGCCGCAAGCAGACAGCGCGAGGATCGCCGTCATAAGCGCCAGGATCACGACGATCTTGCGCATACGGGCTCCACAGGACGAGATGAGGTGACCGTGTTTCGCTTCACGCGCCCGATTGTAGCAGACGAATAAGCGGACGCAAGGCCGATTAGGCGAGCGTGGGGCAGGCGGTGGGCTTATGGTTCCTCAATCACGATTGCGCGATACGTCTCAACTTCGAGCGCCGGATCGCGCCATGCGTCGGCGTCGTAGCCCATCTTTTCCGACAGCAAGCTGAGGAAGATCACGGGGTCCGGATACGACTCCCACACCTGCGGCAAGAAGGTCGCGCGCCGCCCGTTGAGCTTCAGCGTGACGCCGTCCTGCAGCGGTTTGAGCCGGGCGATCAGGTCGTCCGGCCCGTCGAACGTCAGCGGCTCGGGCGGCGTCAGCACGCTGATCTCGATCCTGAGATCGGGTGCCTCAGCAGAGCGCACCGGCATGAAGCGCGGGTCGCTGAAGGCGGTCTGCACGGTGATCTCCGCGATCTCCAGGGCGAGCGGCTGGCGCGCGATCAACGTGCCGGTGCAGCCGCGCAGCGCGCCGTCGACGCGGCGGTGGAACGACACGAAGCACGCTGCCGGGCGCCGGAGCGCGGGGCGCACGGACTCCAGGTCGATGGTAGGCGGCTGGCGCGTGGCGGTGACGTGCTGAAGCGTCTCGCGCGCCAGGCGGAGCATTTGCTGTTTGTCGGCGTCGTCATACAGATCGTTCACCGCTGCGTCCTTTACGTCGTGTCTTCGCGGGCGAGCGACTGTTGAAGCACGCCGCATTGCGTCTTGATGGCTTCCAGCTCGAACTGCAACCCGCCGAGGGTCGTCAGCCATTCCATCCAGTTGTCCGGCGGAACGTGGCGCAGCAGAATGGTCAGCGCGATCGCCTGGCCGGAGTGGTCGATGGTGTAGTAGGCTGCGGTCAGGATGCCGGGCCACGCGCCGTTTTTCATCCCGAAGTGCATGAAACGCTTATCGAGCGGCGTGTGACCGGCGAGCGGCCAATCCAGATAGCGTTGCATGATCTCCTGCGCCAGCGGATCGAGCACGTCCCCCTGGTACGCCGCCTCAAGCAGCGCGCTGAGTTCCGCCGCTGTGCCGTGCGTCCCGAAGCGGTCGAGAAACGCCGCCTGCACCGCGTAGTCCGGCAGGCCGCCGCCCGGCCGCGCGCGATATTCCTTCTCTGCCGCGCGCCACGCTTCGTCGGTGAGGTACCGCTCCGTTAGACGCGCGTGCGCCTTCCAGAAGTCCGCCGGGGAAAGCTCAGCGGGGTCGGCGACGCCCGTCTCGTGATTGCTCATGACCAGATACAGACCGAGCATGCTGAACGGCGTGTCGGTCGAGCTGATCTCCAGCCGCCGGTATAGCTCAGGGAGCGTCTCGCGATCCAGCCGCGCCAGCAGGAAGTCGCCGATCGCGTCCGAGCCGTAGACGATCATCCCGCCGAGTAGCTCGTCGAGCGTCACGTCGGTGTGCTCTGCTGCGATTTCCTCAAGGAAGCTCAGGTGCGCGCCGCCGTCGGTGTTGGGCAGGTAGTAGAGGTTGACTGCGTCGAGCGGGTACGTCTCGTCGAGCGCGGCATCCCCGGCAGCGATGTGCTCGGCGTAAGCGGCCAGGATCGCCACCTTCAGCGCCGACGCCAGCGGAAACCGTTCGTCTGCGTTGTGATACACGCCCGACTCAGGCGCGAGCGGGTCGAAACAGACGACCGCCAGATCGTCCATGTGCATGGCAATGTAATCGAATGGCGCGCGCGGGGGATCGTCCTGTGCCTGCAGCGATGGCGCGCCACCTGCCAGCAAGGCGAGCAGAACGCAGATGCTCAGCAATCGCTTCATGCGCCAACTAACCTTCCGCTGCAGCCGACTTTTCTGATTTGATCATACCATTGTTTTCGCGTAAGTTCGCGGCGGTTTGGTACCGATTGGTCAACTGGCGCTATTCGGAAGCAGCGGAGTCCAGCCCCATCGCGCGCAGCACGCCCGGCGCGATGCCGGTCAGATCGTGCAAGCCCTCGGCGAAGGTGTGCCGCGCCGCGCCAATCGCGACGGTCGGCACGTCGTTGGTGGTGTGCTGGCGGATGCTGATGTCTTCCATGTTGCCGTGATCGCTGGTGATCACGACCAGGTCACGCGCGTCGTCCCACACGTCGAGCAGACCCGCCAGCACGGCGTCGAACAGTTCGAGTAGCTCGACGCCGCGTTCCAGCGGCCCGCGATGCCCGACGATGTCCGTCAGCCAGTGCGAGAAGAAGGTGAAATCTCGCTGCTGCGCCAGCTTCGCAAGGTGTGCGCCCGCCTCAGCCGGATCGAACAGCGGCGTATCGGAATAGCCGAGCTCGCTGCGCCAGCCCTCGCCGGTCCAGTCCGGGCTCATGGCGGTTCCGGCGTACATCTCGACCTCGGTGAAGATCGGCAGTCCCGCGCCGAGGACCGCTTCCTGATACGAGGACGGCAGGCGCTTGCCGCTCTCGATCAACTGGTGGAAGCGCGGGGGATAGCCGTTAATCAGCGCGGCGGTGCGCCCGGCACGGGTCACGCGCAGAAAGAGGTTGTCTTCGCGCACGATGGCGCGGATTGCGGGGTTGGGGCGCGGGCCGTAGTGCTCGCCGATCAGCGCCGGGACGTTGCGCCCAGTAAGGATCGTCGCCTGGCCGCTGGCGCTCTGCGGGCGGCCCGGCACGCCCAGGCGCGGATCGGTCGGGATGAACACGGCGCGCCCGTTGTCGTGACGGCGCGTGTCGCGTAGCCAGCGCCGCCCGCCCGCTAATTCATTGAGCGTGGGCGTGTGCGCGGCGGCGAACGGGTTGATCGCCGGGTCGTCGTCGCCCAGGCCGATCCCGTCGAGGAAAATCAGCAGGACGCGAGTCATGGCGTGTCCGTCCGCCGCAACGTGAACCAGGCGCTGGGGATGGGAGCGGTCGCCTCGATCCCGCGCTGCTCGCAGACCAGCTCGAAGCGCGGGCCAAACACCTGCGCCAGCTCGCCTGCGTCCACGCCAATCCCGTCATACCCGCCCGTCAGGAAGCCGTAGAGCAGGTACGTCCCGCCCGGCATCAGCAGCCGCGACAGGTGCGCCGCGTACCCCTCGCGTTGGAGCGCGCTCAGCCCGTGCAGGCAGCCAACGTCGATCGCCAGATCGAACGGGGGATCGTCGGAGAGAAAGTCCAGGCGGGAAACGTCCGCGCAGTAGAAGCGCACGCGGCAACCGGCGTTGCAGGCGCGCGCCCGGCGCTTCGCCCGCCAGATCGCAAGCCACGCGTAGTCCACGCCGACAACCTCCCACCCGTGCTGCGCCAGGTAGATGGCGATCGTGCCGGTGCCGCAGCCCAGGTCGAGCGCGCGCCCCGCCGGGACTGCCTCGCTTTCCGCCGCCTCGACCCAGCTAACGACTTCCGGCGGGACGATGCCAGTGTCCCACGGCGTATCGCCTCGCAGATAGCGCCAGAGGAAGCTCCACCGCTGACGGTCGGCGTGGTTCATCGTCCGTTCTCCGAGGGCGTTGGCGCCGCCGGTGTTATGCGGGTGCGGCACCTAATCCAGTCGAGCGCGTAGATAGTCTAGCACGAAGGGGTTGGTCGCGCGCTCATCGCCGATCGTGGTGTTCTCCATGTGACCGGGCAGGGCGGCGAACTCGTCGCCGAGCGGCAGCAGCCGCGTGGTGATCGACTGCATCAGCGTCTCGAAATCGCCACCGGGCAGGTCCGTGCGCCCGATGCTCCCCGCGAACAGCACATCGCCGCAGAAGACTGTTTTCTCGCTCGCCAGCACATAGCTGACGTGGCCGGGCGAGTGGCCGGGTGTGTGCATCACATCCAGCGCGATCGCCCCGACCGTCAGGCGGTCGCCCTCGCGCACGAACCCATCCGGCTCTGCGGCGGGCGGCACGTCAATCCCGACAAGCTGGCGGACCTGTTCTGGCATGGCGCGGCGCAGCGGGTCGTCGGCTTCGTGCAGGTGGAAGGGCGCGCCGGTTGCGTCCTTTAGCTCGCCGCTCGCCATGATGTGATCGAAATGCGCGTGCGTCGCCAGGATGAGGCGGACCGTCCACCCGCGCTGTTCGAGCGTCCGCAAAATGAGCGGCGCGCTGTCGGCCGGGTCGATCACGATTGCCTCGCCGGACTCCGTATCCCCGACGACGTAGCAGTTCGTCTGGATCGGGCCGAGCGTCATCTTCACAATTTCAATCGTCATGGGGGTGCCCTCGCGTGGCATGCGCAGTCGCAAATTCTCGTTTCCGACTATAGCGCCGCGCTGTGCGCTTGCCAAACCGGCCGCACACCTGCGCTCCCGAAACGGACGCCACGACCGTCATGTAAAGGTGACCAGCGTCTCTGCCCGGATATCCGCCAATCGATACGGGGCCGCCGCCGGACGTTCGCAAGCGCATCAAATGGACCAGCGAACCGTCATTGGCATCAAGTTCGATACGTGGTTACGGCGAAGGCGGCGCGAGCCCAGCGATAGAGCAGCTTAGAGACAGCCGAAGAATAGCCGGGTGTGCTGTCGAAAGCCATGCGCGTATGTCGCTAACGCGCAGAACCTCACCCCTTTTCCCCTCTCCGCGCGCGGAGAGGGGAAAAGGGGCCGGGGGTTAAGGGGTGAGGTTTCCCTGGCGCGCCGGTATGCCAGCCCATTTCGGGAGAACATGGACCCATGCGTAGGGGAAGGTACTTCCCTACTCCCTATTCCCCACTCCCCGCTCAGCCTGTGCTTCTTGTACAGGCTGAGCGTTTCTATATCCCTGCTTCTTCGAGCGGCGCCGCGCTACGCCGCCGCAGCACCAGCCGGGGCAGGGCGCGAAGCTCCTGCACGCCGAACGCCAGCGCGCTCACCGCGAACACACCGGCGCCAACCACCGCTAGCCCCAGCACGCGCGCCGCGCTGAGCACGATCCCCGCGTCGTGCCAGCCGAGCCGTCCGAGGACGCTGTCCGCCGCCACAACTGCGATCGACATCACGCCGGTTGCGGCGATGGTGCGGAGCGTCGTGCTGATCAGCGCGCCCTCGTCGATCCCGCCCCAGCGGCGGCGCAGAATGACGAGCAGGATCCCCAGCTCGATCAGGAAGATCGCCGAGTAGCCGAGCGCCAGCCCGCCGACGCCTGTCAGGCTGGCGAGCGTGTCGGTGACCTGCGCCGAGGCGCTCGCCAGAGCGTCGAACGCGGCGGCGAAATCCCCGCCGAGGTAACGCTCGCCCCACGTCACGAACGAAGCGCGCAGCGTGTCGTCCATCCGCCCGACGAAGCCAAGATACAGCCCGCCGACGATCAGCACGTTCACCACTGCCGCGATAATCGACACCCACAGCGGCGTGAAGGTGTCTTTATCCGCGTAGAAGCTGCGCGCGACGACCTCGTGCACGCTTTGGAAAATCAGCCCGAACGCGAAGAATTGCAGCGCCCCGTAGACCAGCGCGCTATCCCGCGCGTCGAACGCGCCGCGCTCCAGCAGCCCGATCATCGGCCGCCCGATCAGGATCAGTCCGGCGGCGGCGGGGATGGTGGCGATCAGGATGAAGCGCACCGCGCCGGACATCGCGCGCCGCTTGTGCTCCAGGTCGCCTAGCTCGCTCAACGCGGCGAGTGTGGGGAACACCACGAAGCCCATCGCACTGCCGATCAGCGTTTCCGGGATGTTCATCAGGCGATAGCCCCAGTCGAACGCGCTGACCGCGCCGCTGCCCATCCGTGAGGCGATGTTGTTGAACACGATGGTGTTGAAGGTCGTCACGCCCAGGCCCAACACGCGCGGGATCATCAGCACGATCACGCGCTGCAGCGCCGGATCGCGCCAGCCGAGCCGGGGCACCCAGCGCGCGCGGTAGCGGATCAGGCCGGGGACCTGTACGCCGAGGTGCATCAGCGAGCCAAGCACCGCGCCCCACGCGATCCCGTAGACGCCGAACGGGCCGATCAGGAACGCGACGCCGAACAAAATGCCGATGTCAAACAGGATCGGCGCCAGCGCGGGCAGCAGAAAGTGGTTGAAGCTGTGCAGAATTCCCTGGAAGATGCCGCTGATGCTAAAGACGAGCGTGCTGATCAGCAGAATCCGCATCAGCTTGACGGTTTGGTCGACCTTCTCGGCATCGAAGCCGGGCGCGACGATGTTCTGCACCAGCCAGGGCGCGGCGACAAAGCCGAGAATGCTCAGCGTCAGCGTCACCAGGAAGACGGTGTTCACGACGCTGCTGGCCAGCCGCCAGGCGTGCTCGGTATCGCGCCGGGCGAGGAAGCTGCTGAAGATCGGGATGAACGCATAACTAAGCGCGCCGCCGCCGATCAGCAGGACGATCTGCTCGGGGATGCGGTTCGCGGTGACGAACGCGTCCCACTCGTCGCCGACGCCAAACACGCTGGCGATGATGAACGTTTGCGCCAGACTGATCGCTTTGGCGGTGGCGAACGCGATCATCAGGATGATCGTGTTCCGCGCCATGCTCTGCGGCGTCGCCTGGACGACTTCCGGCGGCTGGTCGAGTGTGTCGGTCATGGGGTGTCCTCACACATGGTCCGTCGGTGGCACGGTGATACATAAATTCGCCGGGTAGCACACCCACCCGGCGAACCAGTGTTTCTTGCTGCGCGTTCGCCTGCCTATCGCGCCGCGGCGACCTGGAAGGTTCCGGCCTCAACCTGCGCTTTGGCTTCCTGCGCGGGAATGAAGTTCCGGTTGTAGAACAGCGCCCGGTCCAGCTCTTGCAGCGCGGACTGTGTGTTCCCCTGCGCGGCGTAGACGACGCCCTTCCAGTAGTACGTTTCCTCGACGTAGGGCGTGATGTTGCGGTTGGCTTCTGCCAGGGTCAGCACGTCGTCGTAGCGCCCGACGTTGAAGTACGCCTCGTACGGGCCGAACTGGTACCACAGCATACGCCAGGGCAGTTGGAGCTGGAACGCCTGGTCATACGCGACTTCCGCGCTCTGGTAATCGTTCAACAGGGTGTAGGACGTCCCCATGTTGAACCAGGCCCATTTGTCGTTGGGGTTGCGGGTCGCTTCGGCGCGCGCCGCTTCCAACGCAGCCTGATAGCCATACACCGGATCGGCATAGTCGCCCAAGACCTCGCGCAGCGCCATCTCGCGCGACGGCTCGTACACCACGATGAAGACCCGGTTGAAGTGGCGCCAGTTCTCGTCAAGGACGCTGTACGGATGAGGCAGGCCGTTTCCGTTGCCGTGGCCGAGATAGCTGTCATACGCCAGGAAGCGCTGCTGCGCGTCGTCGTAGCCCATCAGCAGCAGGTAATGGCCCATCCAGTCCTCGCCCGCTGGCTGGAAGCCTTTTTCGATGACCACCGGGAACCCGGCCGCGATCAGCCGCTTCAGCAGGTCGATGGTGCCGCCATAGCGATACAGCGCCTTCAGCCCGGTGTTCTCGTGGACGAAACGCACCATCTGCCACGGGCTGACGTTCTTATCCTCGGTGTGCGGCTTCATCCACCTTGCGGCAGCGTATTGGTTCTCGCTATAGCCGTAATAGCTGAGCGCCATCGTCATCGTCGTCGGACCGCAGTTGTTCCACCCCTGCTCCTCATAGCGGATGTTGCTGAGGCGGGCGGACGGCGGCGCGGGAATGGCGGTCGGCTGGACGAGTGGCGTAAACGTCGGGCCGAGGTCGGGGGTCGCGCTCGGCAGGCTGGGCAGAGGCGTCGGCTCCAGCGTGGCGACCATCCCGGCCGGGATACCCGGATCGCTCGTCGGCTCGCCCAATCCACCGCCTTCGCCGCCGGTCAGAGGCGCGGCTTCTTCGGCGAGGGTCGGCGTCAGGGGGATGTCGGTTTTCGCGGCCTGCGTGAGCGCGGCCTGGGTCAGCAGGCGGCTGGCGTCTTCCCGGTCGCTCTCGGCGCCGCTGAGCGTCGGTAGCTCGCTAAAGGGGCGCGTCGGCATCCAGTACGTCGCAGGTGGGAAGTAATGCATAATCCGCGCCTGGTAGCGCGGCTCCAGCCCACGGAAGAATGGCGGGAACGCGATCAGAAACACGACCAGCGCCACCACGCCAAACGCGAACAGCCCGGTAGCAAGCGCCAGAATGGTTTTCAGCCAGGTCGGCATCCCGCCCCGTCGCCGGGCCTGCGGGCGGCGCTTACGCGAGCCGCCGCCTAGTGACATATTCAGCGAGCCGGGCACGCCCAGATGATCCAGATCATTCGGATCGTTCGACGGCACGCGCGGCACTCCCGATGTCGTTGTCCTGCGATTCGACGGCATGCGTTCCAAAACTCCCTCAGCTAACGGGCGATCGGGGTGGCGCCGATCCCGGTTAGCCTTGCGGCTGCTGCGCGAGCCTGACTTCCAACACAGTGAATATGGCGCAGCGTTTCCACCTACAAACCCCAAGGATAGATCACACGCCCATGCGGCGCGCGCACCGCACTATAGCGCATTCACAGTAAGTCTGCTAGGGTTTTTCTGTGTGCCAAGTATGGCATAATCCTACCGTTCTGGCACGGGTACGCGCCCTACGGTTTGCAGACGCCTCGCCTGCGGCGCGGTCCTCTCAAAAACCTTTGACTTTTACCGTGCCACCTCGTACAATCCTTTCGTTTCGACATTCGGTTTCTGACTCGCGACGGTCGCTGCCGCGGCGGGTTTGCGCCGGTTTCCGTAAAGAGCAAGCAAACACCTTTTGGAGGCTCCATCCGCATGAAGGAATACACAACTGATCAGTTGAGGAATGTTGCCCTGGTAGGCCACCAGGGCGCCGGTAAGACGAGCTTGGCCGAAAGCCTGCTCTTCGCAACCGGCGCGATCACCCGTATGGGGAAGGTGGAAGAAGGCAACACCGTCGCTGACTTTGACGAAGACGAGCGCGCCCGTTCGCTGTCGATTTACACTGCGCTGCTCCCGATTGAGTATCAGGGCGTCAAGATTAACGTGCTGGACGCGCCGGGCTATGTCGATTTCCAGGGCGAAGCGCGCAACGCCATGCGCGTGGCAGACGCGGCGCTGGTGGTGGTGGACGCGGTGTCCGGCCCGGAAGTCGGCACCGAGCTGTCGTTCGATTACGCCGCCGAGTTCAACGTGCCGCTGCTGGTCGCGATCAACAAGATGGACCGCGACAACGCCAGCTTTGAGAACGCTCTGAACGCGATGCGCGCGCGGTTCCCCAATTATCGCTTCGTGCCGATTCTGCTGCCGATTGGCTCCCAGGCCGATTTCTCGGGCGTCGTCAACGTGCTGACGGCGAAGGCGCACACCGGCGCGGGCAAAGACACCTCGGACGTTCCTGCCGACCTGGTGGACACGGTTGAGGAAATCCGCCTGGAGTTGATGGAAGCGGTTGCCGAATCGGATGACGCGCTGCTTGAGAAGTACTTCGAGACGGAAACGCTGTCTGAGGACGAGATTCGCCAGGGGCTGCAGGCCGCCGCGCGTGACGCCGAGAAGAAGCTTGTGCCCGTCTTCGCGATTAGCGCGACGCACAGCATCGGGGTGTTCCCGCTGCTCGATGCGCTGGTCAACTACGTTGCGCCGCCCAGCATGGCGCGCGTCGCCGTCGAGGCGGAGCGCGGGGGCGAGGTCGAATATCTCGAGCCGCCGCAGACCGACGACGGCCCGACCGTGGCGTATGTCTTCCACAGTCACACCGACAAGTACGGCACGCTGACCTATTTCCGCCTGTTCAGCGGCTCGCTGAAGGGCAACGACACGCTCGTCAACCTGGATGGCGGGCACGAAGAGCGTATTGGCTCGCTGATGACCATGCGCGGCGAGACGCAGATCCCGGTCGACGCGGTCCACGCCGGGGATATTGCAGTGGTCGCGAAGCTGCGCGCCACCTACACCGGCCACACCCTCGCCTCAAAGGGCTTTACCAAGTTCGTCACGCGCCCGAAGTTCGCCGAGCCGGTTTACGCCGTGGCGGTGCACCCGCGCACGCAGAGCGACAGCGCCAAGATGGGCGAGGTCCTCACCGACCTGACCAACGCCGATCCGACGCTCCGCTGGCGCCAGGACGCCGCGCTGAAGCAGACGATCCTCGAAGGCTCTGGCGGCACG
This sequence comes from uncultured Anaerolineae bacterium, assembly GCA_966250245.1. Taxonomy (GTDB): domain Bacteria; phylum Chloroflexota; class Anaerolineae; order Aggregatilineales; family Aggregatilineaceae; genus DYGX01. The sequence continues at coordinate 2,254 of CBINGT010000038.1, read as the reverse complement.
CACATCGACATCGCGATCAGCCGTGCCGAGCGCAGCGGCGTCAGCATGGACATATCGATCCCGAAGGTGCCGTACCTCGAGACGATCACCAAGACGGCGTCGGCCGAGTACACCCACAAGAAGCAGACCGGCGGCGCGGGCCAGTTCGCGCGCGTCTTCCTGCGCGTCGAGCCGCTGCCGGAAGACCAGGGCGAGTTCGAGTTCGGTAACGAGGTGTTCGGCGGAGCGATCAGCGCGCAGTTCGTCGCCTCGACCGAGAAGGGCGTCCGCCAGGCGCTTGAGAGCGGCGTGATCGCGGGCTATCCGGTCCGCTACGTCCGCGCGGTGGTGTACGACGGCAAGATGCACCCGGTCGACTCGAAGGATATCGCCTTCCAGATCGCCGGGCGCGGCGCGTTCCGTGAGGCATTCCAGCAGGCCGGGCCGGTCCTTCTTGAGCCGATCATGTCGGTGCGCGTGATCGTCCCCGAGGAAAACATGGGCGACATCATGGGCGACTTCAACGCTCGCCGGGGCCGCGTGCTCGGCATGGAAACGGAAGCCGGGCGCAGCGTCGTGCGCGCCGAGGTTCCGCTGGCGGAGATGCAGCGCTACTCGAACGACCTGCGCTCGATGACCGCCGGGCGCGGCGTGTTCGAGATGCAGTTCCTGCGGTACGAGCGCGTCCCTGCGCACATCCAGCAGGAAATCATCGCCCAGGCCGAGAAAGAGAAGGAAGAGGTCTAATCTTCCCCTCGCTCGACACACAGACGGGAGCCACCATTCGGCTCCCGTTTTTTGTTTTTGGCGGGTCAGTGTACGATAGAGCGCGTTTGGCAGTCGGGCATAGGACGCGCAGGTATGGCTCTTTCCAGCGACACCCCTTCAGATGATGGCGCGCTTCTGGCGCACGAGGCGCAGCAGAACCCGTCGATGTGGCGGCGGATCGCGATTTTGCAGGTGCTGGCGCAGCGCGGCTTTACGCCGTGGGCGGAGCTGGTCGCCGCAGTTGAGGACGCGTTGGAGCCGGGCATCTTCGGAGATTCCCCGCGCACTCGTCTGGCGCGCGACCTGCGTCTGCTGCGCGCATCCGGCGTGATGATTGGGTACAGCCGCGTGCGTGGCGCCGAGGGATATTACTTGCGGATGGATGCGCTCGGCGATCGGGCGGCGCAGACGGTCGAGGTTGCCGTGCGTGATCTGGATCCGGTACCCGCGTCCGCGCTGGCGCTGGATGCGTCGTCCAACGGGCGCTCGCCCGAACAGGCGGTGCTCGATCTGCTGGCAGAAAGCGAGAACGCCGCCAACCCGGAGCCGCTGCGCGTGGTGGCGGCGCTGGTCGCCGCGCTGGGAAGCTCGCTCGACCTGACGGCGATCACGTCCTCGGCGGCTGAGGCGGGGATGGGCGGTCTGTGGGCCGGGCTGCTGGATGCGATCTGGCGGCAGGGGAAACGGGCGCGGCGGCGCTAGCCGGCCGCCCGTGCGCCGGGAATTACCCCTGGTTGGCCGTTTCCCGCTCCGTGACCACATGCATAGTCGAGTCCATGACGCCGCTGCCTATGATGCGCGGCACAGATACGCCGAAATCGCGCGCATCGACCTGCGCGGCGGCGTCGAGCACCAGCCGGTCGCCCGCAAACATCAGTGTGGTGTGGAACGTGTACGGGCGCACGACGCCCCGCAGTTCTAGCTCGCCGGTCAGGTTGACGGTGTAGGTTCCATCCTCAATCGCGGGGATGGTCGTCTCGCTCTGCGCCAGGAAGACGCCGCTCGGATACTCGTCCGCGCCGAGCGTGCGCCGGATCAGCCCGTTGACCATGTTGTTTCCGACGTTCATCGAGGCGACGTCCATCGTCAGGCTCGCGATCACGCGCCAGCCCTCGCCCTCGCGGACCAACTCGACCGTTCCCTCTTTCATCTCCGCCTGGCCGGAGACGCGCCCGATCATCGCGTCGATCGTCAGCCCCAGGTCCGACTCGGCGGGCACGACCACATAGCGCGCCGCTTCGGGGATCGGCGTGCCAGGGATCAGTGTCGGATCGTGCGGGATCGGGTCGGCTGTGAGCCAGGGATACAGCCCGGCTAGCAATCCAAGCGCCATCACGCCCAGCGCGGCGAGCAGGCCGCAGCCCCGGCGCGACGCGGACGGCGTATGCGAAGCAGCAAGCATGGAATCCCCCTGGAATGGGTGCTGCGTGACGGATCCGGCTATTGGGTGAGCGCCAGCGCCAGCAGCGCGACGATCACGACTGCGACGATCATAACCGAAAGCAGC
>CBINGT010000037.1:0-13981 GCA_966250245.1 uncultured Anaerolineae bacterium | reverse complement strand
ACGCGCCGCGCGTCATAGGCGTGGCACACGAGATAGTCTTGATCGCCGTCTTGCAGGATGGCGTTATGGCCGGGTCCGCGCCAGCGATCCGTCGCAAACGTGACCTGCGTGCCCCCGTCTTCGAGCATTGGCGCGCCGTCGCGATCGACGTATGGCCCGGTCACGTCTTCCGAGCGGCCGACCATCACGCGGTAGGTGCTGGTCACGCCGCGACAGCACTGGTCGAACGACACGAACAGATAGTAGAAGCCGCCTTTTCGGATGATGAACGGCGCTTCGACCGCGCGCGGGTGCTCCGCCCGGCTGGCAAGCGAATACAGCGTGTCGTCCTCGGCAGATGGCTTGCCGGTTTCGGGATCGAGGCGGCGCATTTTGATGCCGCTCCAGTGGCTCCCGTACGACAGCCAGGGGATGCCCTCGTCGTCCAGCACGACGTTCGGGTCGATCGCGTTGTGATCGCTGCTGGTGTGCGTCTCGACCACCAGCCCCTCGTCGACCCACTCGTAGTCCGGGCTGTCGCGGTTGAGCGTGACGTTCGTCGCCAGCCCGATCACCGAGCGGTTGCTGCCGAACGTCGACACTGAGTAGTAAAGGTGATAGCGGCCGTTGAAGTACGAAATGTCGGGCGCCCAGATCGAGTCTGCGCGGGGGATCGCTTCGCGCGCCCACGGCGGCAGCCCTCGGAACGTGTTGCCAATCAGCTCCCACTCGACCAGGTCCTTCGAGGTGCGGATCGGGATCCACGCCCCGGTGCAGAACAGGTAGTAAGTGTCGTCTTCCTTGATGATGCACGGATCGTGCACCGGGCTGATGTTTCCGGTCAGTTCCATGTCTTCCTGTGCCAGAGCGCGGCGCAGCAGCCGCCGGTCGGAGAGCGCCAGCGCGCTGCCCACGATCAGCGCCTGCTGCAAAAAGCGACGTCGATCAAGTTTCATTTCACCCCCGTCCCGGTCAGCGAAATGCCCCGCAGAAGCTGGTTTTTCGCCAGCAGGAACAGCACGATCACCGGCACGGTCGCAATGACATACGATGCCATGATCGTCCCGGCCCCGAAGATGGCGTGGTAGGCTGTGCGCACCTCGAACAGCGACAACGTCAGCGGGTAGATGTCGCGATCGCGGATCACGATCAGCGGCCACATGAAGTCGTTCCACGAGTTCAGAAACGTGATCAGGCCGACGGAAACCAGCGCGGGCCGGATCTGCGGCACGACGATGTACAGGAACGTCTGGAACATGTTGCAGCCGTCCAGGCGCGAGGCTTCTTCCAGCTCCACCGGAACGGCCAGCATAAACTGGCGCAGCACAAACAGCGCAAAGGCCGGGCCGATCCCAGGCAGAATCACCGACCACAGCGTATTGAGCATGCCCGCTTTGTCTAGGATCAAATAGACCGGGATCAGGAACATCTGCACCGGCAGCGCGAGCGTCAGCACCAGCAGCCAGAACAGCACGTTGCGCCCTTTGAACTTCAGGCGCGCGAAGGCGTACGCCGCGGGCGTGGATGTCGCCAGCACTCCGGCGACCATCGCCGTGCTCACCAGCATGCTGACGCCGAACGATCGCACGATGTTCACGCCCCGATCTGGGTTAAACAGGATCGTCTCGTAGTTCTCAAGCGTCGGGTTCTTGGGGATCCATGTGACCGGGTACGTCGCGGCATCGGCGTTCGGCTTGAACGACGTGGACAGCATCCACAGCACGGGCGCGAACCACAGCAGCGAGAACACAAATACCGCGATGGGGAAGACCGCCTTGCGGGCCTGCCGTCCCACTTTCCCGGTCGAGATTTGCGGCATGGCGCGCAGGGACTTGGTTGCCAGGTCTGTGTGAGTCATGTGTCCGCCTGCCTTCTCATGCCTCGCCAGTTCAGGTAGGTGTAAATCGCGACGAATACAAACATCATCGCGAACATCAGCCAGCTAATCGCCGCCGCCTTCCCGATGCGAAAGTCGCGGAAGCCGCTGTCGTAGAGATACAGCGTCAGCGTGCGGGTGCGCCCCATTGGGCCGCCGTTGGTGAGAATGTACGCCTGGTCGAACATCTTGAACGAGCCGATGAACGCCAAGGCGCCCACCAGCACCAGCTTGTCACGCAGCAGCGGCAGCGTGATAAAGCGGAAGCGCGACAGGCGCGACGCGCCGTCAACTTCGGCCGCTTCGTATAGCTCGCTCGGGATGTCTTGCAGCCCGGCCAACAGCAGGATCGTGTTGAAGCCCGAGGTCCACCAGACCGTGATGAGCGACAGCGTCCACATTGCCTTGCCGGGGTCCGACAGCCACGCTTGCTTGGCCAGCCCCAGCGCATCCAGGTAATAGTTGATCATGCCGGACTGCGTTTCGAGCATCCAGCCCCACATCCACAGAATGGGGACGGATGGCAGAAACGAGATCGACACGAACGCGACAAACGCCCACGTCCGGCCGCGGAAGGGCCGGTTCAGAATGAGCGCGAAAATCAGCGGGACGATGATCAACAGCGGGACGGTTTCAGCGACAAACGTCACGGTGTTTTTCGCCGTGACGGTGAAGCGGTTGTCGTCGTAAAGAAGCTGTTTATAGTTTTTCAGCCCAACCCATTCCGGGTCGGTGAAAAGGTCCCATTCAACGAAGCTGAGGTAAAAACCATAGATCAGCGGGGCGAGGATGAACACGGAGAAAAACGCCAGGTAAGGCAGGATGAACATGTACGCCTTCAAATTGGCGCTTAGCCCTCGCCTCAATACCCCAGTCTGGGCAGCCATGCGTACCATCCTTTGACCGAGGGCTGCCGGGCAGGAATCGGATCCCGTCCGGCAGCCCTGCGGTGCAAAACTCAATTAGCGTTAGTCGGCGTACTCTTCGATGAGATACTGGATTTCCTCGGCGGCGCCCATGATGGCTTCCTCAGCCGAGATGGTGCCCAGCAGCGCGCCGTCGAAGTATTCAAGCAGAATCTGCTCGGCCTCGGGCCAGTACTCGACCGGCGGGACCATCTGCAGATATTCTGCCGCGCCCTCGCCGAAGATCGTCTGCGCTTCCAGCGCCCGGTGCGCTTCGCTCTCCAGCACCGAGTAGCGCGGTGCATACGCGCCCGCCGCAGCGAGGTCCGCCGTGTGATCGGCCAGCCACGCGCCGAAGACCAGGCCCGCCTGATGCTGCTCCTCTGGGACATTCACCGGGAAGGTCATCGTGTGGACCGAACCCCAGGCCGCCGCGTTGCCGTCCCACGTGGGCAGGTTCGCGACTTCCCAGTTCAGCTCCGGCAGCGAATCGAAGAAGCCGATCATCCAGGGGCCGTTCAGGTGCATCGAAAGCTGTCCAGCGCCGAACGCCTGCTCGCCGTCCGCCGGCTCGGCCGGGCAGACCTGGTACTCGCGGATCAGGTCGACGAAGAACTGGAGCGCCGCGACGCCTTCCTCGCTGTCAAACGCGACTTCGGTCAGGTCCTCGTTCAGCAGGCTGCCGCCCATGCCCCACAGCACCGAGTACCACTGCCACAGCACGCGGAACGGCCATCCGCCGAAGCAGTAGTAGCCCCACTGATCGATCGCGCCGTCGCCGTCGGTGTCCTGCGTCAGCGCCTGGGCATACTCTACAAACTCATCCCAGGTTTGGGGCGGGCCTTCGAGCCCGGCCGCTTCAAAGTGATCGGCGTTGTAGTACAGCGCCGCGTGGAAACCGGCCAGCGGCACGGCGTAGATGCGGTCGTTCGCCATCGCGCCGTTGATGGTCGAGGGCACGAAGTCGTCAAGGTCCGCGTTGAAGGTGGACTCGAATTCCTCAACGGTAAACGAGGTGATGAAGTCGCTCTCGATGAAGCGCGGGAGCTTGTCGATTTCCAGCATGGCGACCGCGGGCGCGTTGCCAGAGCGAATAGCCAGCGTCAGGCGCGCGTTGTAGTCGGCGCCGCCTTCTTCGACCAGGAAGTTCACGCGGATGTCTGACTGTTCTTCGTTGAACTGGTTGACGAGCTCTGCGTAGTAGGCCCCGTCGGGACCGGTGAGGTAGGTGAGGAAGTCGATTTCAACCGGACCTTGCGCCTGCGCGACCGGTGCGAGCAGCACCGCTACGATCAATGTGAAGACAACAAGAAGTTTTCTCATGTGCCTGTCCTCTCATGTCTAAGCACGCTCGAAGGAATGCTTAAGTGAGCCGCGAGTCCGAACCCGGTGTGACCTCCTTTCCGCCAGGCAGGGTGAAGTCGAGAGTGGAGATGTGATACGAAGTGGGAACTGTCCGAGTCATGCCGCGCATTCCGCTATGGTTCCTCGGGACAAAAAAGAAAACAGTCAATGAAATCGTATTCTCTTAATCGTATTCTATGATTGTTCTGAATCCGTGTCAACAGCCCTGCTCGCGTCTCGCTTGCGCTGGGACCGTAGCGAGAAGCGGAATCTGCCGGGCGGGGCGCTGCTCGTTGCGTTTTGTACAAACATCTGCCTATAATAAGACTTGAGTTACCCTGTTACGGGCGCTCATTTGTCGTGGTCTATTGCGATTTGTTGCTTCAATTGCCGTTTCACGAGATTTGATCACCGGGCTTTCGGGCGGCGCGGCTCGAAGCTTGCTGGCTCAGGGGTCGCCTGAGCGGTCTTCCGGACACTTACATGACATTTTGTAGACTGCACCAGAAGGAATCGGGGCAAATCCTATGGCGCATCTGTCGCCCGTGCTAGAGATTCGTGGCGTTTCAAAGCGATTTGATGCTACCCAGGCGCTGGACAACGTCTCTCTCACGCTCTATCCGGGTCAGGTCCACGCCCTGCTCGGGGAGAACGGCGCCGGAAAATCCACCCTGATCAAGATCATGACCGGCATCCACCAGCCAGACGAAGGCGAAATCCTGCTCGAAGGGCGGCCGATCCATATCGCCAACGCTGCCCAGGCGCAGCTTCACGGGATCGCCGCGATCTACCAGGAGCCGATGATCTTCCCCGACCTGAACGTCGCGGAAAATATCTTCATCAGCCACCAGCAGCGCGGCGCGGTCGTAAACTGGCGGCGGATGTATCGCGACGCCGAAGATATCCTGTCGCGGCTGGGCGTCTCGCTCGACGTGCGGAGCCAGGCGCGCGGGCTGACGCTCGCCGCACAGCAAACGGTTGAGATCGCGAAGGCGCTGTCGCTGAAGACACGCGTCCTGATCATGGACGAGCCGACCGCCTCGCTCTCTGTGCACGAGGTCCAGCAGCTTTTCCACCACATCCGCACGCTGCGCGACGAGGGCGTCGCGGTGCTGTTCATCAGCCACCGCCTCGAAGAGATCTTCGAGATCGCCGATCACGTCACCATTCTGCGTGACGGCAAGCTGATCTCGTCCGCGCCCACGTCCGAGGTGACCACCGAGAGCGCAATCCGCGACATGGTCGGGCGCGACATGGAGTCATTCTTCGTCAAAGACGACGTGCCGCGCGGGGACCGGCTGCTGTCGGTGCGGGGGCTGACACGTCATGGCGTGTTCTCGGACATCTCGTTCGACATCCATCACGGCGAGGTGCTGGGGTTTGCGGGGCTGGTGGGTTCTGGCCGGACGGACGTCGCGCTGGCGTTGTTCGGCGTCAACCCCGCGCACGAGGGCGAGATTATCTACGAGGGGCGGCGCGTGACCATCCACTCGCCGGACCAGGCGACGAAGCTCGGCATCGCCTACGTGCCGGAAGACCGCCGCGAGTTTGGCCTGGTGATGCCGATGGCGCTGTCCGCCAACATTTCGCTGCCGATGCTCGGCCGCTACCTCAACCGGCTCGGCATCGTCCGGCGGCGCGACGAGGATCGCGTCGCGGAAGCGTACCGCGAGCGGTTTTCGATCCGCACCCCGTCGGTTCGCGTGCCCGCGCGCAAACTGTCCGGCGGCAACCAGCAGAAGGTCGTGCTGAGCAAGTGGCTGAATACCGAGCCGCGCCTGCTGATCCTCGACGAGCCGACGCGCGGGATCGACGTTGGCGCCAAGGCCGAGGTGCATCACATCATCAACGAGCTAGCAAAGCAGGGGCTGGGTATTCTGCTGATCTCCAGCGATCTCCCCGAAGTGTTGGCGATGAGCGACCGCATTCTCGTCATGCGCGAGGGGCGGCAGATGGGTATCTTCACGCGCGAAGAAGCGACTCAGGAGGCGATCATGACGGCGGCGATGGGGCAAGCTGTGGCGGTGGAGGGCATGTGACATGACCTCGATCCGGCGCATCCTTCGCCCTGAGCAGATCCGCGAGCTGAGCCTGCTGCTGATCATCGTCGGCGTGGTGCTATTCTTCGGCAGCCAGATCGACAACTACTACCCGCCGCGCACCTTCCAGCGCATTTCGTCGAGCGTCATGATCATCATGGTCGTGGCGGTGGGCGAGACGCTCGTCGTGCTGACGCGCAACATCGACCTGTCCGTTAGCTCGATTGTGGGCCTCACGGCGTACGTCGCGGGCCAGCAGATCTCGCAAAACAACGATATGTCGCCTGCGACGCTGATCGCGCTGGCGCTCGGGCTGGGTGCTGCGCTCGGACTCATCAACGGGCTGCTGGTCGCGTATGGCAACATCCCGGCGATCGTCGTGACACTCGGCACGCTGGCGATCTATCGCGGTGTGTTGGTGCAGTATGGGGGGTCGAAAAACATCCTGGTGCGCGACCTGCCCGACTGGCTGGTCGACCTGCCGCGCGTCAATCTGTTTACCATCGGGGAGTTCGAGATCCGGTTACTGTTCGCCGTGGCGCTGGCGATCGTGATCGTCTTCCAGCTTGTGCTGGTATATCTGGCATATGGCCGCCGCCTGTACGCGATTGGATCCAACCCGGACGCTGCGCAGATGGCCGGGCTCCCCACGCGGCGAACCGTTCTGCTGGCGTTTGTGCTGTGCGGTGCGCTGTCGGGCCTGGGCGGGTTCATGTACCTCGCGCGTATCGGGACGATCAGCTCCAACGCGGCGCAAGGGCTGCACATGCAGGTGATCGCGGCGGTGGTGGTGGGTGGAGTCAACATCTTCGGTGGCTCTGGCACGATGATCGGCATGATGCTCGGCGCCGTGCTGATGGGCATCCTCGAGCAGAGCCTGATCCGGATGCAGATCAACGAGTTCTGGAAAGACGCTTTCTTCGGCCTGTTTATTCTGCTCGCCGTGGCGACCGACGCCCTGCTGATGAACCGCGTCCGCGACCTGTGGGCGCGCAGCGCGGCGCAACTTCACCTGGCGCGCAGAACGGCCCCGCAAAAGGAGTAACCCGCCTTGCCACGCTTGCGAGACTGGAGAGAGCTGCTGCGCTGGGAGACGCTGCTGGCGGTGATCCTGCTGTTGGTGATCGCCGTGAACATCCAGATGTCGCCTCACTTTCTGGGCACGCGCAACCTCGTCAACCTGTTCCAGCTCTCGATTGAGAAGATCATCGTCGCGTTGATCATGACGTTCATCATCATTAACGGCGAGATCGACCTCTCCGTCGCGTCGGTGATGGGGCTGAGCGCCTGCCTGTTTGCGTGGCTGTACGAGCAGGGCACTCCGGCGGAAGTGGCGATCCTCGCGGCGCTGGCGGCCGGGATGCTGTGCGGCGCGTTTATGGGCTTCTGGATCGCGTATGCGAACCTGCCGTCGCTGGCAGTGACGCTGGCCGGGCTGATCCTCTATCGGGGGATGGCGCGCATCCTGCTCGAAGACCGCTCGGTCGGCCAGTTCCCGCACTGGTTCACCCGCCTGGGGCAAACCGACCAGTTTGGGCCGCTGTCGTTCGGGATCGTGCTGTTTGTCGTGCTGTTCGTCGTCGCGCTGATCGCGCTGCATTTCAGCGCATTCGGGCGGCACGTCTACGTGATCGGGAACAATCGCAGCGCGGCGCGTTACGCCGGGTTGAAGGTGCGGCGGACGAAGATGGCGTTGTTCGTGCTGTCTGGGTTGATCGCAGGGCTGTGCGGGCTGCTGCTCGCCGCGCGCCTGGGGACCGTCCGCGCCAACGCCGCCGAGGAATTCGAGCTGGACATTATCACGATGGTGCTGCTTGGCGGGGTGAGCATCTTCGGCGGAACGGGCACCATGATCGGCGTCGGGTTGTCGATTCTGGTGGTGCTCAATCTGCGGAATGGCATGTCGCTGGCGCACTATTCGGGCAACATACAGACGAGCGTCGTGGGCGCGCTGCTGATCGCGTCGGTCCTGCTGCCGAACCTGCTTCGGGACGCGCGACAGATGTGGTTGCGACGAGGGGCGAGGAGGCGGCCGCGACCGGTGGCCGGTGGACAAGAGGAGGAGGAATCGCGACAAACCGTAGATCCAAAACCCATCGCTCGTTCGTAAAGTTGGCTGCACAGGCCGCACAACTCAAGGAGGAAGTCGCATGGGTACGAAGAAAGTTCTGACCAGTCTGGTATTGATTGCGCTGCTGTTGGCCCCGGCGCTGTCGGTGATGGCGCAGGATGGCCCGGTGGAAGCCGAGCCAGGCCACGAACTGAACATGATTTTGTTGCCCAAGGACCCCGGCAACCCGGTCTTTGTCGAGGCGCACGAGGGCGCGATGGAAGCGCATGAAGAGCTTCAGAACCCCGGCGAGCTGATCTTCACCGGTCCGTCGCCCGAGAACGCGATCCCCGGCCAGATCGAGATCATCACCAGCGGCACGACCGAAGGCGTGGACGCGATCATGATCTCGGCCAACGCGTATGAGGAACTGGTTCCGGCGACCACCGCCGCGCGCGAAGCGGGCATCACGATCGTCACGTGGGACTCCCCGGTGCTGCCTGAAGGCGAAGATCTGTTCATCGCGCAGGTGGACTTCAGCGAAACGGGCGTCGTGATGGCCGATATGGCGCTTAACCTGCTCGGCGAGGAAGGCGGCCAATTTGCGATCCTCTCCGCCACGCCAGACGCCTCGAACCAGAACGCGTGGATCGAAGCGATGCAGGAAGCGCTGGCGAGCGATGAGAAATACGCCAACCTTGAGCTGGTCGACATCGTCTACGGCAACGACGTGCCGGAAGACAGTTACAACCAGGCGCTCGGCCTGGTGGACAGCCACCCCGACCTGCGGCTGATCATGGCGCCGACGACGGTCGGTATCGCGGCGGCGGCCAAGGCCCTGCAGGACGAAGGGCTGTGCGGCGAGGTCTTGCTCAGCGGCCTGGGTCTGCCCTCGGAGATGGAGTCGTTTGTCGAGGCCGGGTGCGCGCAGGAGTTTGCGCTGTGGAGCTTCCACGACCTCGGCTACCTGACCTACTACGTGTCGTACCTGTTGGCGTCCGGCCAGATCACCGGCGAGGTGGGTGAGTCGTTTGTCGCGGGCCGCATGGGCGAGTACACCATCGAGGAAGACCCGAACCGCGAAGGCGGCAAGCGCGTCCTGATGGGGCCGTTCAGCCTCTACAACGCTGATAATTTCGACGAGTGGGCTGGTGGCGCTGAGGAAGAAGAGGCCGCCGAGGGTGAAGACGAGGGTGTCGCGCTCGACGGCGATGCGCTGATCAACGAACGCTGCACCGTTTGCCACACGCGCGACCGGATCGACGCGCAGGACAAGGATGAGGCGGGCTGGACCGCGACGGTCGACATGATGATCAGCTTCGGCGCGCAGTTGAACGAAGAAGAGCGCGCCGCCGTGATCCAGTATCTGGTGGAGACGCACTAAGCGCTGTTTGACACCGAGTAACAAGGAACCCCGCAGACGCGAACGCCTGCGGGGTTTTTGCTTGCTCTAGCGAGCGGGCGCGCCGCGTTACTGCAGCGGACACGCCTCAGTCAGCAGCGCCGGGATGTCCGGCTGGCCGCTCACTTCGACCAGATTCGCGTTGTACAGGTGCCAGACGTCCGGCTCAGGGATCTCCGGCGGCTGCAGGTTGGAGCGACGCGCGATGAAGCAGCCGGCGTAGACCACCTCGGCGCCGTCGTGATGCTGCGCGATCAGCACGGTTGGGATGTCCACATACAGGCTCCCCGCCGCGCCGCTGTAACGGGTCGGCGGCTCGACAATCACCTGGACGCTCGCCGTATCCGCAAAGCCGCTGGCGAATTCCTCGAACGGCTCGCGCGGCGTTTCCCAATAGCCATACGCGCGCTGATAGTCTTGCAGGTTGATCGCGTTGTAGTACGACGCCAGCAGGGCGACTGGGTTGGTCAGGTCCTCGAACGGCTCGCCTGGCTGCGCAGGGGGAACGGGCTGCTGGGGCGGTGTGGTCCCGCCGGTCCGCTGGAAGGTTAGCTGCCCGCCAAGGTACGCGATCACGAGCTGGTCGCCCGCCAGTTCGTACCGCTGGGCGAAGCGCAGCCCCTCAAGGTAAGCCTGCTCCTGCCGCATCAGCTCGTCATCCGTGCAGGCCATCAGCGTGCTGACCACGTTCTGCACGGTCAGCGTATCGCCCGCGACCGAGTACTCGCCGCCGAAGCCGTTGCAGCCGCCGTGCCCGGTAAGCTGCGACGCGCTCTCGAACGTCAGCGTCAGGTTGCTGTTGCCGAGAACTGGGGTCTGCGCGTCAGGCGCGCCATACGATACAAGCCGCCATTGCGTCCCGACGAGAGCGTTCGTATTCGACTGCGCCATCGCGCCCGGCGTCAGCATGACCAGCAGTGCGAGCGCCGCCAGAATTCCAATCGCTTTCCACATATGTCACTCCTCATAATCACCTTGCACGATCGGGCCGCCTTCGCCCGCAAGCGAGCGAAAGACCGGTCGTCATCTATTAGACGTTATTCACGCTAAAGATGTTCCCTTCAAAGGGGATCGAGCGGGTGGCCTATTTCGGTATGGGCCGCCGGGCCCATTTAGCGGGTGCTCAACCGAGCGGGCGCGTGCTGCCCCGGATCACCAGCTTCGGCGAAAGCACGCGCTGGATGGTGATCGTGATCGCCTGGTCGCGTGTCATTTCGCCGGGGAGTTGCCGTTGTGCGGAATGATCGAGGGCAGATCTCGCAGGCGAACCTGTAGCGTGCCCGACGGGGTAAAAAGTGTTATTGTCGGGCAGTTGCGCCGCCCGTTTGGGGCTTATTCTGTGTTTGATTCTGTATTCGGAACGCGCCAAGGAGTTTTGCGATGTCTACGGACGTGGAAAAGCAGATTGACGCGCTGCTGGCACGCATGACCCTCGCCGAGAAGGTCGGGCAGATGGTCCAGGTCCCGATCTCGCACCCGCAGCTAGAGGACCGTATCCGGCGCGGTGGGGTCGGCTCGGTGATCTACTCCGGCACGCCGCTGCCGGGCACCGGCCCGCAAGATCCGGTCACGGCGGGGCGGCTCAACCGCCTGCAACGGATCGCGGTCGAAGAGTCGCCGTCGCGCATCCCGGTGCTGTTTGGGCGCGACGTGATTCACGGCTATAAGACGGTCGCCCCGATCCCGCTGGGGCTGGCGGCAAGCTGGTCGCCCGAGGTGGTCGAAGCGGTCAGCCGGGTGGCGGCGCGCGAGGCGTCGGCGGACGGTATCCGCTGGACGTTTGCGCCGATGCTCGACATCGCGCGGGACCCGCGCTGGGGTCGAATCGCGGAAGGCTTCGGCGAGGATCCATACCTCTGTGCGACGCTGGCGCGGGCGGCGGTGCGCGGCTTCCAGGGTGATGATCTGCGCGATCCGGAGTCGATTCTCGCCTGCGCGAAGCATTACGTGGGCTACGGCGCGGCCGAGGGCGGGCGCGACTACAACACTGTCGAGATCACGACCGCCACGCTCCGCAACGTCTATCTGCCGTCGTTCCATGCGGCGGTGCAGGCGGGGGTCGGGTCGATCATGTCCGCTTTCCCCGAGATCGGCGGCGTGCCGGTCACCGCGCACCGCGAGCTGCTGACGGACATCCTCAAAGATGAGTGGGGCTTCGATGGCTTTGTGGTCAGCGACTGGGCCGCAGTCGATGAGCTGCGCTATCACGGCGTTGCGGCCGATCGCGCAGATGCGGCGCGGCTGGCGGCGCACGCGGGTGTTGATATGGATATGGCGGCGGACGTATACGCCGAGGAATTGGTCGCGGTGGTCGAGTCCGGCGCGCTGCCGGAAGCGGTGATCGACGAAGCGGTGCGGCGCATCCTGCGCGCGAAGTTCCGCCTGGGGCTGTTCGAGCAGCCGTATACCGACGAAGCGCGCGCCTCGGTGCATCTCAGCGCAGAGCATCTGCAAACGGTACGGGATGCGGCGGCGCGCTCCCTGGTGCTGCTCAAGAACGACGGCATTCTGCCGCTGGAGCGCGACGGCGATCTGACGATCGGCGTGTTCGGCCCGCTGGCGGACGCGCGGCGGACGTTGTTTGGCTCGTGGGTGCTGGACGGCGTAGAAAAAGCGGTCGTGTCGGTGCTCGATCGCGTCCGAGAGAAGGCGGGCGCGGGTGTGACGGTCCGCACTGCCGAGCTATGGGACGACGCACTCAAACAGGCGCCGCGCTGCGACGTGGTGATCGCGGTGATGGGCGAGGCCATCTCACGCTCCGGCGAAGACAACTGCGTGACGACGCTCGATCTGCCGCCGGGGCAGCAGGCGTTCCTCGACGCGCTCCACGCGCTGCAAGTGCCGACGGTCGTGGTGTTGCTGGCTGGGCGCTCGCTGGCATTGGAGCGGGTCCACCAGACCGCGAACGCGATCCTGATGGCGTGGCATCCAGGCACCGAAGGCGCGCAGGCGATCGCCGATGCGCTGTTCGGCGATGTGAACCCTTCCGGCAAGCTGCCCGTTACCTTCCCGCGGACGGTGGGGCAGGTCCCGCTGTACTACAACCATCGCCCGACCGGGCGCCCGCTGCCGCGCGACCGGCGCCACACCCGCTACGCTGACCAGTTAGACACGCCGCTTTACCCGTTCGGCTATGGGCTGAGCTACACCGAGTTTGAGTATCGCGATCTGCGCGTCACGCCGGATGGCCCGACATCGGTCACGGTCAGCGCCGAGGTCGCCAACGTGGGCGATCGCGCGGGCGACGAGATCGTGCAGCTTTATATCCGCGACTGTGTGGCGAGCCTCAGCCGCCCGGTGAAAGAACTGAAGGGCTTTGCGCGCGTTTCGCTGGCGCCGGGTGAGTCGCAGACGGTCACCTTCCGCCTGACGGAAGCGGAGTTGGGCTTCTACGACGCGCGCGGCCAGTGGACGTTCGAGCCGGGCGAGTTTGACGTGTGGATCGGGCCGGATTCCACGCGCGGGCTGGCCGGACAGTTTACGATCAGCGGCGCATAACAGCGCCGGAGCGTGCGCTGGAGCCGTATGGCTGCGCGTGCTGGCAACGGCTCCGTACTCGGAACAGACGCGCGATCAGAAACCTTTGTCTGCAAGTGGAGACTTTGCGGGGCGGGCGGCGTGCTCGCCCACTTGTTTTTGCGCATTTGCACGCGAAAAGTCTCCATCCTGCACACCAAGGTCGTATACTGAGAAATGTCTCAATCAAACTAAGGAGAGGGTGACCGCCAGTGTACGACGAAATCACCATCCGGGGCGCACGGCTTCACAACCTGAAGAACGTCTCATTCTCCATCCCGAAGAACCGGTTTATCGTCTTCACCGGGCTGTCCGGGTCGGGCAAGTCCACCATGGCCTTCGACACGCTGCACAAGGAAGGCCAGCGCCAGTATATCGAGTCGCTGGGGCTGATGATGTTCGTCAGCCGCCCGCCTCTCGAGTCGGTAACGGGCATGTCGCCGACGATCAGTGTGGACCAGAGCAACAGCAACCGCTCCCCGCGCTCGACGTTCGGCACAGCGACCGATGTCTACACCTACCTGCGCGTCGTGTTCGCGCGGATCGGCCACCGTCCCTGCCCGAACTGCGGTGCGGACGTCCCCCCTCTGCACGAGTCGGATGAGGCGCCTGAGATGATCTGGGATGACGAGAACAGCCTCGACGGGGAGCCGGAGAGCTATGTCTCGTGCCCGAACTGCGGCCACATGCTGCTTGCGCTAGATATGGGGTCTTTTTCCTTCAACAAGCCGGAAGGCGCCTGCCCCGCCTGCACTGGCCTGGGCAAGATCTACACTGCCAATCTGAAGCTTGTGCTGGACGAAGACAAGAGCGTGAACGAGGGCGCAGTCTTGCTGTGGGACCAGCGGCTCATCTCGTACCACCTGGGGA
>CBINGT010000036.1:0-13999 GCA_966250245.1 uncultured Anaerolineae bacterium | reverse complement strand
CCGGGTAGATCGTGCCCTGCGCCAGCCAGTCGAGTTGCCCCACACGGGCGGCCTCGCGCTCAAAGACCTCGGCAAACGTCGCACCGATAATCGTGCGCTTGGCTTCGGGCTCGGTCACGCCACGCAGCCGGTCGAGAAATTCCTCGGTCGCATCCACTGCGATCAGCTTCCAGCCAAGCCCGCGCGCCATACGCACTACGGCGTCCGCCTCGCCCTGGCGCAGCATCCCGTGATTGACGAACACCGGCACAAGCTGATCGCCCACCGCGCGGTGAATCAGCTCCCCCGCGACGGTCGAATCCACGCCGCCGCTCATGCCAAGCAGCACGCGCCCGTCGCCGACCTGCTCGCGGATGCGCTCGATGCTCGCCTCGATGAAGTTTTCCGGCGTCCAGTTGGTCGCCGCGCCGCAGACGCCATGCACGAAATTGCGCAGAATGGCGCGTCCGTGCGGCGTGTGGTTCACCTCAGGGTGGAACTGCAATCCGTAAAGCGCGCGCTCCGGCTGGCCGATCGCGGCGTAGGGCGCGTTTGCGCTGCGCGCCAGCCGCCGGAACCCGTCCGGCAGGCGTTCGATGCGGTCGCCGTGACTCATCCACACGGTCTGCGTCGCGTCAATGCCGTCGAACAGCGGCCCCGGCTCGGTCACTTCGAGCGCCGCCTGGCCGAACTCGCGCTGTGCCGCCCCGGCGACCTTCCCGCCCAACGCCTGCGTGAGAAGCTGCATCCCGTAGCAGATGCCGAGAACCGGCCGCTTCGAGGCCAGCACCCACTCCGGCAGGCGCGGCGCGTCCGGCTCGTAGACGCTCGATGGCCCGCCCGACAGGATCACGCCGCTGAAGCCTGGGACAGCGCGCTCGGCGTCGGACAGCGTCGCGTCGAACGGCAGCAGCGCGGCAAACACGCCCAGCTCTCGCACGCGCCGCGCGATCAACTGCGCCGTCTGCGATCCGTAGTCGAGGATGACAATCCCGCCCGCTTCAAGGCTCATACGCTAGGCTCCCCGTTCCAGCGGCAGGTCGTCAGCAAAGTCAATGCGCTGGTCGTCCAGATAGGTGATGGTCACCAGCGCCTCGACCGGCACGTCGTATTTCTCTTGCAACCGCGCGCGCCCTTCCTCGAAGCTCTTTTCCACAACCGTCGCTATTCCGACCAGCGTGCAACGCGCCTGCTCGACCATGCGCGCCAGCGCGAGCAGCGTCTTCCCACTGGCGAGAAAGTCGTCCACAATCAGAATACGTTCGCCTGCGGGCAGATACTCGGCGGCGACGAGCAAATGCGTTTCACCGCCTTTGGTGTGGCTCGGCGCCGTTTCGAGAAAAACCGGCCCATACATGGTGACCGGCTTAAACTTGCGGGCGTAAACAATCGGCACGTTGAGCGCCAGCGCCACCATCAGCGCCGGAGCGATACCCGATACCTCGGCGGTGAGGATGCGCGTGGGATGCACGTCCCGGAAGCGCGCGGCGATCTCCTCGCCCATTTGCTTGATCAGGTTCGGGTCCATCTGGTGGTTGAGGATGCTGTCGATCTTGAGGATGCCGTTCCCCAGATACAACCCCTCGGCGCGGATGCGATCCTTCAGAATTTGCACGACCTTGTTCCCTCAGCTTCGTACAGTTCGCCTCACACGGGGCGATATGGCGGCTCATTTTCGCTCGGGAGAATGCTTGAAACGGAGAATTCGGCGTTATTGCAGCAAATTGAAATAATGGTCCCCCTTATTTCAAAAAACGCAAAAAATTGAAATAAGAGGGTAGACAGCGCCCAGGCTTCTTACCTGGGCGCCGGGGATCAGTGCTTTTCGAAGGGGACGCCGAGCGCAGCCGGGGGCCCGGCGCGCAGAAAGCGGCGGACGGCCGGTTGCAGTCGCTCCGGCGTAAACCGGACGACACGCTCCAGCACGCCGCTGGTCGCCACCATTAGCGTCAGGATCATCAGGAACCACGGCAGCATGTTGACGATCTGCGCAGGCAGGTCGAGCACCTTGCTGCTTTGCAGATCGATCGCGATCGAGCGCAGACCCGCGATGAGCAGCGCGCCGAGCGCCACCCGCGCCGGAATCCACAGACCGAAGATCACGATCGCCAGCGCGATCCAGCCCTCGCCTGCCAGGTCCTCGCGCCAGCCGAGCTTGACTGAGAGCGAGTAGGTCGCGCCTGCCAGCCCCACCAGCGCCCCGCCCACCAGTGTGTAAACATAGCGCAAGGTGTTGACCGGCGTGCCGCGCACAAACGCGGCTTCGGGATGCTCGCCAATCGCGCGGAGCGTCAGCCCGGCGCGCGTGCGATAGATGTAGAACGTGACCGCAACGACCAGGATCAGGCTGATGTAAATCAGGATGTTGTGGTTAAACAGCACCGGCCCGAGCAGGGGAATATCCTTCAGCACCGGGATCGGCATGTGCGGGATCTCGCGCCCGACCTGGTTGAAGTGTGGCTTGCCGAGGAAGATCGCCAGGTCTGCGCCGAGGATCGTTAGCACGAAACCGACCGCCACCTGATTCAGCCGCAGCGCAATGCTCGAAAACACCACGACAAACGCCATCGCCGCGCCAACCGCCATCGCCGCCAGAACGCCCTGCGTCAGGCTGCCCGTCGTGCGGGTGACGGCATGCGCGGTCATCGCAGAGAGCATGATCGACCCGTCGAGCGACAGGTTGATCACGCCCGAGCGCTCGGTGATCAGCTCCCCGTGCGCCGCGATCACGATCGGCGCAGCGGCGCGGACGATTCCACTGAGTGTGCTTTCCAAACCAATCATACGCAGGTTTCTTCCTTCATACGCCGCCGGGTCAGCGGCGTGTCATGTCCGGGCAACTTCATCATCGTCGTCGGTCACGGGCTGCGCGCTGCGCGGCGGGAAGAAGCGATTTCGCACGCCGAAAGCCAGCACCACCATCAGCACGATCGTCGATTGCAGCACGCGCACCAGAGAGCGGTCGAGGTTTACCGGCGGATCGCTCCACTGGAAGCCGCTCTCAACCTTCTGCGCGCCCTTCGACAACACCGCGAACGCGAACGAGACGAACGGCGTCAGCAGGGCAGACATCCCCGCCAGCAGCACGATCAGGATCGCCAGAAAGCCAATTCCGCCAGATGGATTGGCCGTCAGCTTGGCGCGCGTGACATATGGCCCCATCACGCGGAACGCCCCGGCCAGCCCGGCCAGCATCCCGCACAGCATCATCGCCGCCAGGACGTTACGCTCCGTATGCACGCCAAGCAAAAACGCCGAGCGCAGGTTCTTGCCCATGGCGCGAAGCTGCAATCCCCAGCGCGAGACGTACATGATCAGCAGCAGGATCACAAAGGCGACCGTCGTGATGTAGACCGGCGTCAGGCTGAGGTGGCGAAAATCACCAAACGGCGTCAGCCGCGCGACCTCAGGGAAGGCTGCTGTTTCCGTCGCCCGGCTGCCGACCGGCTGCCAGGGACCGCCGTTCGAGACGAGGTACATGTTGAAGGTCTGAATGATGAAGTTCAGCGCGACGCCGCCGAAAATCTCGTTCACGCCGCCGCGCGTTTTCAGCACGGCCGCCAGCAGCGCCCACAGGCCGCCCGCCGCCGCCGCGAAGACGAAGGACAGCAACAGCACCCAGCCGTGGCTCAGCGGCGCGATCCCGGCCCGCCAGCCCTCGCCCTCGGCGAAGAGGCGTGCGGCCCACGTCGCGCCGATCGCGCCCGCGATGATCTGCCCCTCCACGCCAATGTTCCACAGCCCGGCGGTGTAAGTCAGCACCAGACCGAACGCAGCGATCGCCAGCGGCATCCAGTACGACACCAGGTCGGCGCGCTCAGCGGCAGATGCGAGCGTCCCCTGATAGAGAAAGTCAAGCGCCAGCCGAGGGTCGGCGCCCTGCCACGTCAGGATCAGGATCACGATACCAAAGGCAGCCGCGATCCCGGCGAAGGGCGTCAGCAAAGTGGGAATGAGGTCAAGTATCCACCGCCACACCTGGCCGCGGTCGGCGCGGAAGCCCGCTTGCGGAGCCGGGGCGGGCGTGGCGGTTGTGCGCTCCGGAATCGTCGTCATGACGCCATCTTTCCTCCGATAAGCTCGCCCAACCGGGCCGTATTCATCTCCGCCGGATCCTCGACCAGCGTCACACGCCCGCCGGAGAAGACCAGAATGCGGTCGCTATAGGCGACAATCTCGTCCAGCTCCGCCGAGATGAACACGATCGCCGTACCGTCCGCGCGCCGCTGGAGCAACTGCTCCCAGATGTAAAGCGCGCTCTCCACGTCCAGGCCGCGCGTCGGGTGCTCCAGCAGCAGAACCTTCAGACGCTCCGGCAGCAGGGACAGCGCAAAGCGTTGCTGGTTCCCGCCGGAAAGCGTCTGGATCGGGCTGTTCGGTCGCCCCTTGACGTTAAATGCCCGGATGCGCTGTTCGGTCGTCTGCCACGCCTGCATCCAGTTGACCCACGGCTTGCGAGTGGGCAGCGTCAGCGCGAAATGCTGGACGAGCGTCATGCCGCTGATCAGCCCTTCTTCCAGGCGTCCGGCGGGCAGAAACGCGACGCCCGACTTGGCGACCTGGTGGTAAGAGGCGCGCGTGAGGTCGAGCGAGTTGAGCTTGATCGTCCCGCGATCGGGCGTCAGCAGCCCGGCGCACGAGCGGATAAACTCCGCCTGCCCGCTGCCGTCCAGCCCGGCCAGCCCGATCACCTCTCCGGCGCGAATCGTCAGCGAGACGTTCTGCACGGCCAGGCGGCGGCTGGTCAGGCACACATTGTCCAGCTTCAGAACCGGCTCGCCGACCTTGACCTGCGGGCGATCTTGCCGGGCGACTTCCTTACCGAACATCAGCGCCACAAGATCGCCAATTCCGCAGGGGATCTCCTTGCAGCCTACGTACCGGCCGCGCCGCAGGACGTATGCCTCGTCACACAGCTCCATCACGTCTTCGAGCTTGTGCGACACAAGGATGATCGTCATGCCCTCGTCGCGCGCCAACGACTTCAACACGCTGAACAGCGCGGACTTCTGCGCGGCGGAGATGCCGGTCGTCGGTTCGTCGAGGATCAGCACGCGCACGTTCAACGAAAGCAGGCGCAAGATCTCAAGCTGCTGTCGCTCGCCGATGGTCAGCATGTCGAGATAGCGATCGGGATCGAGCGGGAAGTTGAAGCGCTCCGCCAGGGAAAGCAGCGTCGCGCGCGCCTCGTCCATGTCTGGCAGGAAGCCGCCCGGTCGCCCCGCGATGAAGTTTTCCAGCACGGTGAACGGCGGGAAGTCGAGCGGGTCTTGATATAGCATGCCGATTCCGTGCGCGATCGCGTCCGTCGGGGATTTGAGCGTCACCGGCTGCCCATCCACCACGATTGACCCGCTGTCTGGCTGTTGATAGCCAGACATAATTTTCATCAACGTGCTTTTTCCGGCGCCGTTCTCGCCGAGGATGGCGTAGATGCGGCCTGGCTGAAAGCTCAGCGTGATGTCCTGGTTGGCGCGCACCCGTCCAAAAGTTTTACTGATGTTGTGGAGTTCGACTTGCATCAGAGGTTATGGGATTCTCTCTCAAACTCTAAGCGGTTAGCCGTCAGCGGTTAGCGGTTAGCGAAAGCAAAAGCGTAGCATGCCGCTCTCTGAGCGCGGCAGCCGCTTTGCCGGTCGCCAACCGCTTGATTTCCGGCGATAAAGTATGGAGAGAGGGCTGCCCCTCTCTCCTATGCGTTTCGATTACCAACTTACTGGCTGGTGCCCTCAATCCCCTCAAGCAGTTGCGGCGGGTTCACCTCGTCCGGCGACGCTGCCTCATCCGCATTCGCCGCGGCGAACCAGATCTGCCGCTCGGTGGCAACCTCGCCATCCTCAAGGTAGACCGAGCCATCCTGGAAGTTCAGCGGGCCGGTGTAGAGATGCAGACCGCCCTCTTCGCCCCGCGCACCCGCCGCCAGCCCGGCGATGAACTCGTCGAGCGTGGCGCGATCCTCGTCGGTCAGCGCGTCACCGTAGACGAAACCGACCGCGGACGTGTCGCGGTTGTTGATGTCGTCCCAGTCCGGGCCGATCCAGATCCACGACGGCTCCCAGGTCCCTTCCATCACCTGCTGGACCGTCTCCAGGTAGATCGGGCCCCAGTTGAAGTATGGCACGCCGAGGCAGATGTCCGGCGCTTCGGCGCAGGCGCCCTCAAAGTCGTACGGGACGGCCCACACTTGCTGGCCCTGCGCGGCACGCTGCCCGGCCACGACAATCGCTTCGGTCGTGTCGATGCCGGAGATCACCACGTCCGCGCCGCCGTCAAAGAAGCCGTTGACCACTTCGGTCGGGTCGAGCGTCACGCCGGGGATGTTGAACCAGAAGCCGATCCACGTTACCTGGAAGCGCAGGTCGTCGGGGTTCAGGCCACGGTAATTCTCATAGCAATAGCGCGCGCCGAGATAGGTGGAGTTGACCAGACGGGTCGTTTCGGGGTCAATCAGCGGGCCGACGTAGGCGATCGAGCCGGTCTGGGTCTTCAGCGCGGCGGCGCACCCGGCGATCATCTTGCCGTATTCCATCTGGCCCATGATGTTGCCGAGATTGTCCGGCGCGATGCCCCACAGCGCGTCGTCGCCCGACACGTTGATGAAGGCCACATCCGGATACAGCGCGGCAACTTCGGTCGTGTCAACTTCAAAGTCCGCCGAGGTGGTCAGAATAAGCTCCGCGCCCTGGTTGACCATGTCTTCGACCACCTGGTCGAGCGTGGTTTCAGGGCGATCAGCCGAGTTGAGGCTTTCCAGCGCGATCATCCGGGCACCGGGGAGATTTTCTTCGACATATTGCCCGGCGGTGTAATGCGCCTCGCTCCAGCCGTGGTCATCACGAGGGCCGACGAGAATAACACCGAAAACCAACTCATCGTCCTGTGCAGTCACCGGCGCGCTGACGGCGAACCCGCCTAACGCCACGGCCACCAGCAGGACTAGGACAGAGAGTTTTCTGAGCATATCCTTCTCCTTGACAAAAAGCCGGACTAACGTCAAATAGGCGAGACGCACGCGCCTCACCTATCCAGTGTAGTAGAAAACCGTTCAAATGGAAATGTCAAACGGCACTAATCGAGGTGCCAGCCGGTTTAGGCGAACTGCCTACCCGGCAAGCTAAGAGAAGCGGAAAAGCAGCGGTGAAAGTGAGTACCGGTGTTGAGTTAGTAGTGGGCGCAGCAAGCTGCGCCCCTACGAGAGCGCTCGTAATTCATCCGGCAAAAGCGCATAGCAACCTGTTTTTCGCTGCTCTTTGCTGTTCTTCGCTGGCTGAAGCTCACTCCACAAACAGATCGACGATCTCGAAGCGATCGACGTCCACCAGCCCGGCGTCAGTCAGCTTGAGTTGCGGGATCACTTCCAGCGCCATGAACGCCATCGCCATCAGCGGATCGTGCAGCGGGGAGCCAAGCCCGTCCCGCGCGGCATCCAGCACGCGATCCAGCCCGGCGCGCACCTCGGCGATCGGGGCGGATGACATCAGCCCGGCGACCGGCAGCGGAAGCTCCGCCAGCACGCGCTCGCCATCGGTGGCGACCAGTCCGCCGCCCATCCGCTCGACCGCACGCACCGCCGTCAGCATACTCGTATCGTCCGCGCCGATCACGACCAGATTGTGATGATCGTGCGCCACCGTCCCGGCGATCGCGCCGCGCTTGAGGCCGATCCCCTGAATGAACCCCTTGCCAACCTTGCCGCTCGCCATGTGCCGCTCGATGACCGCCATCTTCAGCAAATCCTGGCGCGGGTCGGCTACGGCATGCCCATCGACAATGCACGCGTCGAGAATGCGGTGCTCGGTCACAAGCTGGTTCGGAATGCTGCCAATCACGCGGATGCGCGACCCGCGCGCCGGGATCGACAGGTCCAGCGCGGACCAGTCGATATTGACGCAGGGCGGAAGCTGGTTGGTGTCGGGGGTCGGCAGCTTGACGAGCAATTCGCCATCTTGCGCCACCTTCCGCCCGCCCCGGAAAACCACCTCGGCGCGCGGCGCGGACAGGTCCGAGAAGACGAACATATCGGCGCGGCGGCCCGGCGCGATTGCGCCCAGGTCGTGCAGGCGGAAGTATTCCGCCGTGTTGAGCGTGCCCATGCGGATCGCGGTTACCGGGTCGATCCCGCCCTCGCGGATCGCAACGCGGATCATGTGGTCGATCGAGCCATCGTCCAGCAGGTCGGCGGGCTGGCGATCGTCGGTGCACCAGCAGATGCGGCGGCTGTTCTCCGGCGTGATCAGCGGCAGCAGCGGGCGCAGGTTCTGCGCGTTGGTCGCCTCGCGGATGAAGATCACCATCCCCTTACGCAGCTTTTCGCGCGCTTCCTCGACCGTCGTGCACTCGTGATCGCTTCGGATGCCCGCGACGATGTAGGTGTCGAGATCGCGCCCCAGCAGGCCAGGGCAGTGGCCGTCGATCACCCGCGTGCGGAACGCGTCGAGCTTGGTCAGCATGTCCGGCTGCCCTGCGATCACGCCGGGGTAGTTCATCACCTCGGCCAGACCCAGCACCCACCGGCTGCCAAGCAGAATCTCCAGGTCGGCGGCGTCGAGCGTGGCACCAGCAGTTTCCATGTCCGTCGCCGGGACGCAGCTTGACGCCATGACGTAGATGCTCAGCGGGCCATACTTGGCGGCGTTGAGCATAAAACGCACGCCTTCCAGGCCGTGCACGTTTGCGATCTCGTGCGGATCGGTGATGACGGTGGTGACGCCATGCGTCAGGACGGCGCGCGCGAATTCGGGCGGGGTGCACATGCTGCTCTCGATGTGGACGTGCGCGTCGATCAGCCCCGGCGCAACGTAGCGCCCGCCCAGATCGATCCGCTCCCGCGCCTCGTAGCCCTCGCCCACGCCAACGATGTGCGTTCCGGCGATGGCAATTTCGGTGGGATAGATCTCACCTGTGAAGACATTCACAAGCTGCAAGTTCGTGAGGACGACGTCGGCAGGGCGCTCGCCCCGCGCGATCGCCAGACGGTCGGCCAATTCCATTGTCGTACCTTTCGCAGCGAAAACAGAAAATTTGAACAATTATACGCCTCGCGCCAGCCTGATCACAACCAGCCGGGGCGAAACGGCGTGTTATTCCGAGGTGGGGAGCGGGGCCACACGGGCCTCGGAGGCGCGCAACAGCTTGGCGAGCAGCTTTGCGGACGACGGCGCCTGCCCGGACCAGTGGTTGTTCATATAGACGTAGGTTTCCTGCGTCTCGCGCTGCTCGTCGAGCGCCTTCAGTTTGGGAACCCACTCGTTCAGGTCTTCGGCGGTGTACATATAGTCGTAACGCTCCCATGCGGCGTCGTGATGCCACCACTTCTGATAGTTCCGCCCGTGGAAGCGCACATAGCCGATGTCGCTGGTCGCGATCGCGATGGGAGGGATCAGACTCTTGAATTGCGGCTGGTCCACGCAGCAAAAGCCGAAGCCCTGCGCTTGCAGCAGGTCGAACGTGTCTTCGCTAATCCACTCGCGCTGGCGGAACTCGACCACCGCTGGTGTGCCCGCGAAGACCTCGCTCAGCCGCCCCAGATAGGCGCGGTTGGCGTCGGTCGCCTGGAAGCTGGTCGGGAACTGGAGCAGCGCGCAGGCGAATTTGTCCGCCTCTTTGAGCGGGTCGAGCGCGCTCACGAACTCCTGCGCCGCCGGACGGGGATCGCGGTCGCGCTCGTGCGTGATCTCGCCCGGCGCTTTCACGGCGAAGCGAAAGCCCAGCCCAACCTTGCGGCCGATGGCGTCGAGCATTCCGGCGGTGGGCATGCGATAATAGGTGAAGTTCAGTTCGGTCGTGCCGAAGTGCTGCTGGTAATAGTCGAGGAACTCGGTCTTTCGCGTGCCTTCGGGATAAAACGGCCCTATCCAGTCGTCGTAGGAGTAGCCGCTGGTTCCGATGTGAATCATCGTGCGCTCCCTTTCCGCTTGTTTCCCCTTCCCGCCCTTGTTTCGATTATCAGGTTGCGGCGCGCCGGTTGACCACCCCGGCCACGCACCCTTTCGCCCGGTTTTGCGTATAGACGAACGTAGGGTAGCAAAACTGGCGGATCCACTACCGTCTCGGGAGTGAAGTTGGAGTAAACAGCATGGCATCTAGCAACAACAATAGTCGCCAAGGCCGTCTTGTTGTGCGTACCGAGAACCTGCGAAAAGACCTGAAGATGGGAGAAGTAGTCGTCCACGCCGTGCGCGGCGTCTCGCTTGAGGTTGAGGCGGGCGAATTTCTCGGCATCATTGGCCCGTCGGGAAGCGGGAAGTCGACGCTGCTTGGTCTGATCGGCGGTCTGGACACCCCCACTGAGGGCCGCATCTACATCGACGGCGAAGACATCACCAACCTCAGCGAGCGTGCCCTGACACGCGTCCGCAACGAGAAAATCGGGTTCGTCTTCCAGTTCTTCAACCTCGTTCCCACGCTGACCGCGCTGGAAAATGTCGCGCTGCCGGTGCAGTTCGCGCGCAACCGGCAGTTCAACCCGACGCGCCGCGCCGAAGAACTGCTGAAGCTGCTCGGCCTGGGGGACCGGATGAACCACCGCCCCTCGCAGCTTTCCGGCGGTCAGCAACAGCGTGTCGCCCTGGCGCGCGCGCTGGCGAACAACCCGCCGCTGCTGCTCTGCGACGAACCAACCGGCAACCTCGACAGCGAGTCGAGCGAGGTGGTTATGAACGCGTTACGCGACGTGCAGCAGAAGATGGGCACGACCGTCGTCGTCGTGACGCACGATATGGACGTCGCCTCGCAGATGGACCGGCTGATCTCGTTGGTGGACGGACGCATTGCGGAAGATGTAGACGCGCGCTCTACCGCGCAGATGGAAGCCGTGCGGATGCTGCGCGAGAAACGCAAGACTGGCGAGCTGCCGGTCGTTCACGTGACGGAGAAGTAGTGTGCGATGATTGAAAAACTTCGCTTCTACCTGCGACACTCGCTGAACGACCTGCGCGTCAACGGACAGCGGACGCTGTTCGCGCTGCTGTGTATTGCGGCGGGCGTGGCGGCGATCGTCAGCCTGCAAACGCTCGGCGTGATGATCGAAGACACGCTCACCGGCAGCGTGCAGGAATCCAATCGCGGCGATATTCGCCTCATGCCTGTGGGCAGCGGTAACTCACAGGAAACGGGCGAAGACGAGTTCGTTGTGGCTGGCGACGAGTTCACCGGCAACCGGTTCACGCCGGAAGCGATCGAAGCGATCCGCGCCTGGGTTAACGAGCGCTTCGACGGCGAGGGCGCAGTGACCTATCGCCAGTCGATGGACAGCCTGGTGTCGGGCATCTCGGTCAGCATTCCAGGCAAGGCCAGCAAGCCGTTTGTCGAGAACATCGTGGTCGAGACAGACGTCTACCCGTTCTACGGGCAGATCACCGACGACAACGGCACGCCGCTCTCTGAGCTGATCAACGCGCCGACCGACATTGTGTTCAGCCAGAATCTGGCGGACGAGCTGGACGCCGAGATCGGCGACACGGTGCAGGTCAGCGGCGCGAGCGAGAACTTCACGCTGACCGGAATCGTCTCCACCTCGTCCGAGGCGGGCTTCGAGAACATCATCGGCGCGCTGCTCGGTTTTTACTATCTCGACGTGAGCGCGGTCGATCTTTTCCCGGACATCGACCCGGGCGCGAGCACGCTTTACGTCCAGATCCCCGATCCGGATCAGGCGGACGAGATCGCGGACGAGCTTCGCGAGGAATTCCCATTCGTCAGCACCACGACCACCACGGTCATCCGCGACCAGAACTCGCAAGTGTCGGATGCCGTGAACCAGCTTGTCGTCGTGATGGGGCTGGTGTCGCTGCTGATCGGCGGGATCGGCATTGTGAACACCATGCTGGTCGTCGTCAGCCGCCGCACGACCGAGATCGCCGTGCTGAAGACGGTTGGCCTGGAAGGCGAGCAGATCACGATCCTGTTCCTGGTCGAAGCGCTGCTGATGGGGCTGATCGGCAGCCTGCTCGGCGTGGTGATTGGCTGGGGCATGACCTTCTTGCTCAAGGGCGGCGCCGAGACGTTCCTGGCGCAAGACCTGACCTTCCGCATCACGCCCGGCCCGGCGCTGACCGGCGTCATCGTCGGCGTGCTGGTCACCGCAATCTTTGGCTTCCTGCCGACGCTCGCCGCCGGACAGGTGCGCCCGAACCTGGTGCTGCGTCCCAGCGACACGGTCGTGCCGCGCGCGGGGCGTCTGCGCTCGTTCGTGGCGGTGCTGTTCGTCATGCTGGCATTGAGCGCAGTCGCGCAGGGGCTGATTGGCGACCTGTTCCAGACTGGTCCAACGCTCGGCGAATCAGACGGCGGGCTTGACATGCCAGAGGCGCTCGCCGACCTCTACCCGATCCAGCTTGTCACCGGCGGGATCGGCGCGTTCCTTGGCCTGGTGATGGTTCTGCCGGTTCTGATCGGCAAGATCGGGTCGGGATGGACGAACGGTAAGCTTCTGCTCCGCATCGTGCGCTGGCTGGTGGTGCTGGCGCTGCCGGTACTGATCGGGCTGTTCGGCGTGATGGTCCCGGCGCTGCTGCTGATGTTCGTCACCTTCATCGTGGTTGGGATTCTGTATCTCGTCCTGATATTCCTGATCTGGCTGGTGGGGCGCTTCTTCCCGACGTGGCGCTTTGTCGACCTGAAGCTGGCGCTGCGCTCGATGCTGGTCGGCAAAGGACGCGCCGCCTCGACGCTGCTGGCGCTGGTGGTAGGCGTCTTCACGCTGAGCCTGATGACCATGATGGCCGAGTCGATCACCAACCTGTTCGAGCAGGTGTTGATCAACGAAGCGGGCGGCAATGTGCTCGTCATGTCGGCGGGCCGCCGGGATGGGCTGGACCAGGTCTCGGACCGGCTGGACGAGATCGAGGGCGTTAACAGCTATGCGGCCGTGGCAACTTATGATGCCGAGCTGGTGTCCCTCACCGACGTCAGCGAAGGCCGCGAGCTGTCGCGTCGCGCGCTGGAAGAGCGAGCCCGCAGCGGCGAGGGGGACACCTGGGGCATCTTCATGCTCGAGCAGATCGACGGGCGCGCGCTCCAGTCGAACCTGCCGGACGTAGAGTTCTACGCCGGGCGCCAGCTTGATCCGGCGGACGTCGGGCCGTGGGATCCTGAGCAGGGCGAATATCCCCCGATTGTGCTGTCGATGTGGGAAGCGACACGCGGGCTGGGGATCGCGGTTGGCGACCTGATCACCTACGAAGTGCACGAAGGCGGGTCGCCGCTGGGCCTGCGCGCGCCGCGCAGCGAGCGCATCACGTTCCGCGTCGTCGGGCTGATCGACCGCACCGGCGCGCAGGTCAGCGTTGAATTCAGCGCGCCCAACTA
This sequence comes from uncultured Anaerolineae bacterium, assembly GCA_966250245.1. Lineage (GTDB taxonomy): Bacteria > Chloroflexota > Anaerolineae > Aggregatilineales > Aggregatilineaceae > DYGX01. The sequence continues at coordinate 712 of CBINGT010000036.1, read as the reverse complement.
CGCTCCGATCACCGCCTTCCCCGACACCGTCACGCCGTCGATGGTCAGCGCGATCGTGGACATCGACGAAGCGCAGATCGGCGCGCTGCGGCGCTCGATGAGCGAGATGGTCGGCGTGTTCGTGCTGGAAGTGCGCTTCCTGAACGACCTGATCAACCGCATCATCGACCAGTTCACCTCGTTCCCGATCCTGGTGGCGACGCTGGCGCTGTTCACGGGCGGGGTGGTGATCGCCAACTCGGTCGCGCTCTCGACGCTGGAGCGCCGCCGCGAGATCGGCATCATGAAGGCGGTCGGCTTGCAGCGCGAACGCGTGCTGGGGATGCTTCTGCTCGAATACGGGCTGATGGGCTTCATCGGCGGGCTGATCGGCGTCGGGATCGGCGCGGTGATGCTGTTCATGCTGTTCACGGTTGGCTTCGGCGGGGAGCTGGGGACCGGCATCCCCTGGGACACGGCTCTGTCGCTGATGGGTCTGTGCGTCGTGATTGCGCTGTTCGCAGCCGTTCTGACGGCATGGGGCGCGTCCGGCGAGAAGCCGCTCAACGTCTTACGCTACGAATAGCGCGCCTCTCCTGAGCGTTTCGCGAGGCCCTGGCCGCTGTGCCGGGGCCTTGTTGTGCCAGGCGCCAGTCGCGCCGGTACAATCGAGTCAGGAGAACCGAGTGAGGAGCTACTAATCCAACCAATGCGCGTCGTGCTGGACACCAAC
>CBINGT010000035.1:0-14144 GCA_966250245.1 uncultured Anaerolineae bacterium | reverse complement strand
GCCCAGGGCAACACGCCGTCCTCGGCGCGGCTGAACGGCATCCGCCACGTTTACCAGGACTGGAACAACTGCGGCCCGGCGAACCTGACGATGGCGCTGTCCTATTTCGGGTGGAGCTACGGTCAGGGGCGCGCGGCGAGCTTCCTCAAGCCGACGATTGAAGATAAGAACGTCTCCCCGGCGGAGATGGTCGCGTTCGTCAACCAGGAGCAGACCGAACTGCCGGACGTTCGCGCGCTGTGGCGCTTCGGCGGTACGCTCGACCTGCTGAAGCGGCTGATCGCGGCAGAATTTCCGGTGGTGGTCGAGAGCGGCTACGACGTGGAAGACCTCGGCTGGATGGGCCACTACGAGACGGTGGTCGCCTACGACGACGCCGAGCAGACCGTGTGGGTCTACGACAGCTATCTCGGCATCGGCAGCGGCTTCGGGCGGACCTACAGCTATCAGGAGTTCGACGAGTGGTGGCGGCACTTCAACCGGACGTTCCTTGTCTTCTTCCCGGTAGACCGCACCGAAGAATTGCGCTCCATTCTCGGGCGCTATGAGGATGTAACCTGGGCGACCAACACCGCGCTCAACACCGCGCTGCAAGAAGCCGCGCAGGACCAATCCGACGGGTGGGCGTGGTTTAACGCGGGGGTATCCGCAGCCAAGCTCGGCAACTATTACGACGCCGCCGCTTACTTCGATCTGGCGTTCGCGCAGGGGTTACCCTTCCGCGTGACGTGGTATCACTTCTGGCCCTATGAGGCGTACTATCGCGTTGGGCGCTACCAGGACGTGATCGACCTCGCCAACAACACCGAGACGACGACCGAATACGTCGAGGAAACGTACTACTGGCGCGGGATGGCGTACGCAGCGCAGGGCAGGACCGGCGAGGCAATCAGCGAGTTTGAGCGCGCGGTGCGCTACAACCGCAACTTCGCCGCCGCCGAGGATGCGCGCATGCGCGTCGAGGCAGGCCAGGTCGCCATGCCGAGCATGACACACTAAGGGGAGCGTGCAGGATGTACAGGCTGTGGCGGATTCTGCTGTTCGTCGCGCTGGCGGGCCTGATGCTGGGGTTGCCGCCGGGGCTGCGCGTGTTCGCACAGGATCCGCCTGACGTGCCCGCCGCGCCGCCATCCGCCCGCCTCAATCATTACAACCTTGCGTTTGAATACCAGACGTGGTGTAACTGCGGTCCGGCGAACCTGACGATGGCGCTGTCCTATTTCGGGTGGGAGCAGGACCAGCACACCGCTGAGGCGTGGCTCAAGCCCAGCGTTGAGGACCGCAACGTCTCCCCGGCAGAGCTGGTGCAATACGTGCTGGAGCAGGACGAGATGCCCGGCCTGCGCGCGCTGTGGCGCTATGGCGGCACGCTTGACCTGATCAAAGCGTTCATCGCCGCCGACCTGCCGGTCGTGGTGGAGAGCGGCTTCCAGCCGGACGGCGAAGAGTGGATGGGCCACTACAAAACCGTGATCGGCTACGACGACGCCGCGCAAACCATCTGGGTCTACGACACCTACGCGGGCCAGGGTCCGACCTACGACGGCATCCCGATCACCTACGGCGAGTTTGACTCGTGGTGGCGGCACTTCAATCGCGTCTTCCTGGTCGTCTACCCGCAGGGGCGCGAGGACGAGGTCGCCGCGATCCTGGGCGACTACACCGACCCCACCTACGCCGCCGAAGCCGCGCTGGCCGCCGCGCAAGCCGAAGCGGCGCGCCGCAACGATCGCTGGGCGTGGTTCAACGCAGGCACATCCGCCGCCAAGCTCGGCCGGTACGATGAGGCAGCGATCTACTACGAGGAAGCGTTCCGCCTGGAGCTTCCGTACCGCATGTTGTGGTACCAGTTCGGCCCGTTCGAGGCGTTCTATCACACCGGCCGCTATGACGAGGTGATCGCGCTGGCGGACACGGTCGCCGCAACGACGCAGTACCTCGAAGAAATCCACATCTGGCGCGGGCTGGCGCTGGCGGCGCTCGGCCAGCACGCCGAGGCGCAGGCCGAGATCGACGCGGCGCTCGCCTTCAACCCGAACAGCCTCGCCGCTCAGGACGCACTCGCACTGATCGAGGCGGGCACGGTCGCCGCACCGGACGCCGCCGGGGGATAAAGCCCGCACCTTGACGCGCGGCGCGCGCCGGGGCTATCCTTAGCGCATTATCGGCACCCTCGGAGCGCACGGGATGGCGGAGCTCACCGGGCAGAGGCTCGGGCAATACGAGATCGGCGCGCGCATCGGACGCGGCGGCATGGCGAGCGTGTACCGCGCCCGCCAGCTTTCAATGGATCGCGACGTCGCGATCAAGGTCATCTCCACCACCCTCAGTGACAGCCCGGAGTTCGTTGCCCGCTTCGAGCGCGAGGCGCGCGTCATCGCCCACCTGCAACATCCGCACATCCTGCCCGTGATCGATTTCGGGCGCAGCGGCGAGTTTGTCTACCTCGTCATGCGGCTGGTCGAGGGCGGCGCGCTCAGCCGCCAGATCGAGCAGCCGAACCTCACGCTGCGGCGCTGCGCGCGCTTCATCGAGCAGATCGGTTCCGCGTTGGAATACGCGCACAACCTCGGCATTGTCCACCGCGACCTCAAGTCGAATAACGTCCTGCTCGACGAGTTCGACAACTGTTACCTGACCGACTTCGGGATCGCGAAGCTGATGGCCGGGACGACGTCCGGCAAGCTGACCAGCACCGGCGCGGTGATGGGCACGCCCGCCTACATGGCGCCGGAGCAGTGGCGCAGCGAGCCGATCGACGCGCGGACCGATCTCTATGCGCTCGGCGTGATCCTCTACGAGCTATTGCTCGGCGCGCAGCCGTTCGACGCGGACACGCCCTTCGGCATGATGTTCAAGCACATCGGCGAGGCGCCGCCCGCGCCCTGCCGCGTCAACCCGAACCTGCCCGCATCGGTCGAGCAGGTGGTGATGTGCGCGCTGGCGAAGAACCCAGCGGAACGCTACCCGAGCGCGGGCGCGTTCGTCAGCGCGCTGCGTTCGGCGCTGAACCCATTGCCCGCTGCGATCCTCGACGCGCCGCTGCCCCGCGCCACGCCCGAGCAGATCGCGGAAGCGGCCACGCCACCACCCCCGTCGCCAGTCCTCGCGCCTGTGCAAGAGGTGAATGTCCGCCCGCCGGTCGCGATCAGCCCGCCGCCCGTCTACCGCGCGCCGGTGAGCACCCCGGCCAGCGTGCCGCCGGTCGCCGCGCCCCGCCCCGCGCCACGCCGCCGGTCGGGCGTGTTGCGCTGGGCCGCGCTGCTGGCGAGCGCCCTGGTGATCGGCTCGCTGGCGCTGGCGGCGGTGTACCTGCTCGGCGGGAACGAGCCGGATCCCTTGCCGCCCGCGATCGCAGAGAATGACCCCACGTCAACGCCCCGCGCTCCGACTCACACCGCGCTTCCCAGCAGCCCGACTGCAGACGACCAGCCCGCGGCAATTATCGCCAGCCCAACAGTTGCGCTGTACCCCACGCCGACGCGCGAAGTGCTGGCGTGCGGCGATCTCGACTCCCGCATGCACACCAACCAGGCAGGGCGGACGACGCTCGTCCCGGCGCTCAACACGACGGTACGTGCGGCGCCCGGCGTGAGCAGCGCGGAAGTCCGCCGCATCCCGCCGGGGCAGACGTTCCAGGTAGTCGACGGCCCGGCCTGCGCGGACGCGATCGCGTGGTGGCGCATTGAAGGCGTGGATCGTAACGGCTCGTGGAACGGCTGGATCGGCGAGGGGCGCGACGGGACGTACTGGATCGAGCCGCTCGACACCGGCAGCGGACTCTGCCCCGGCGCGCCGTCACCACGCCTGGCGCCCGGCGAGCAAGCCCGCGTCACGCTCGACCCGCCGCTTCCCAGCCGGGTCCGCGCCGGGCCGAGCACCGGCAGCGCGTATCTGACCTCAATCCAGCCGGGGCGCATCTTTAGCGTGCTCAGCGGACCGCTCTGCGATTTCGAGGGCCGGTGGTGGTGGCAGATTCGCTTCGGCGATGTTGAGGGCTGGATGGCCGAGGGCGCTGGCGAGGAATATTACCTGGAGCCGGTGCAGGAGTAGAAAGTGGGGAGTAGGGAGTAGGGAGTAGGGAATAGGGAGTAGGGGTGGTCGGACGGTTTTCGGGGCTTGTCCGAAAGAGAAGACATAGGTAGAGCAAGCTTCGCGCCCTACTTCCAGCCAAGTTTTTACCCACTCCCGATTGCCTATTCCCCACTCCCTTCTGCCGAACGTTTGCCGATACGCTGCGCGTTTGCTATCTTTGCATGAGCTTCGTCAACTGAAGGGTCGCTAGGGTTCCGCTGGCTCCCCGCCAGGGCTGGACCGAGCGCGACGTAAAGCCGCAGGGCGGCAGGCACCTTGAGGCACAAAATGCCAGAGGGGATAGGTTGGCGCGCGTTAGCGTGTCTCGATCCCGGTCTGACGTGAAAGGTGCTTGCCATGTTCTCTGTTTCTCCCCACACCCGCGCCGTGTTGCAGGCGCTGTTTGTCACGCTGCTCTGGTCCAGTTCGTGGGTGCTGATCAAGCAGGGGCTGGAAGACATCCCCGCGCTGACCTTCGCCGGGCTGCGCTATGTGCTGGCGACGATCTGCCTGCTCCCCCTGGCGATCCGGCGTGGCGCGCTCCGCGATCTGCGTCACCTGCCCCGCCGCGAGTGGGCAGAGTTGATCGCGTTCGGCCTGATCTTCTACACCGTCACGCAGGGGTCGCAGTTCCTGGGGCTGGAGCGGTTGCCCGCCGTGACGACGAGCCTGCTGCTCAGCTTTTCGCCGGTGATGGTCGCGCTGCTGGGGATCGCGCTGCTCGGCGAGGGGATCACGCGCGCTCAGTGGGGCGGGATCGCGCTTTACCTGGCGGGCGTGCTGGTGTACTTCTATCCGGTCCAGATCCCGGCGCGCGAGGTGGTTGGGATCGCGATCGTGCTGGTCGGCGTGCTGTCCAATGCGGCCGGGACGGTGATGGGGCGCGGGATCAACCGGCGGCGCACGCTCTCTCCGCTGGCGGTGACGGTCGCCAGCATGGGGATCGGCTCGGTAGTGATGCTGGCGGCGGGGATCGTCACGCAAGGGATGCCCGTGCTGAGCGTGCAGAACTGGGCGATCATCGTCTGGCTGGCGGTGGTCAATACGGCCGTCGCCTTTACGCTGTGGAACCTGACGCAGAGCACGCTCTCGGCTATCGAAACCAGCATCATCAACAACACGATGCTGATCCGGATCGCGATCCTCGCGTGGATCTTCCTGGGCGAGCGACTTGGCGCGCGGGCGATCCTCGGGCTGGCGCTGGCGGCGACCGGCACGCTGATCGTGCAGCTTCGCCGTTCAAACAAGAGGACAACCGGCGCCTGACCGGGGTCATCAGCCCTGGTAATTTTCTTGAAATCCGCTAGACTTTTACGCGTCCGCGCGCGGTGCGCGGCGGCGTGAGAGGCACGTGGTAGGTGGGTAGTCCGTGCCGTATTCCCGGCTGCTGATTCCAGAGCGCAGGCGGCGCTTTCATCGTCATTTTCGGCTACTGCGCGCGACGTACCGGAACGCTCTTGTCTTCTGGCGAGAGTTCCGGAACCCGATCGTCGTCTTTCTGGTGGCCGTGTTCATCGGCGGGTGGATTTACAGCGAACTGTGGGTGCAGGCCGGATACGAGCGCCTGCCCTACATCGACCTGCCGTACACGATGGTCGCGCTGATGATCTTCGAGACGCCGATCGAGCTGCCGCCAGAGCCGCAACTCGTCTTGTTCTGGTATCTGATGCCGCTGGTGGGCACGTACGTCGCCGGTCGCGGCGTGTTCGATCTGGTGCGGCTGTTTTTCAATCCAAGCACACGCAGCAGCGCGTGGGAGGAGGCGTTGGCCTCGACTTACCGGAATCATGTCATCGTGCTGGGCGTTGGGCACCTGGGCCTGCGAGTGATCCGCTCGCTGGTGCAGATGGGCGTCGACGTGGTGGCGATCGACTGGAACCCCGACGACGACAAGCTCGCCGAGCTGAAGCGTCTGAAGGTGCCCTTCGTCAGTGGGGACGGGCGGCTGCCCGCGACCCTGGAAACGGCGGGCATGCGCCACGCTCAGGCGCTGGCGGTGTGCACATCGAACGACTACATGAACCTGGAAGTCACGATGCGCGCCCGCGACCTGAACCCGGCGATTCGTATCGTGGTGCGGATGTGGGAAGACCACTTCGCCGAGCAGATCCGCCAGTTCATGAACGTCGAAGCGGTGCTCAGCGCGACCGATCTCGCGGCTCCCTCGTTCGCGGCGGCGGCGCTCGGGATCGAGATCACGCAGACGATGCAGGTCAACGGCGTGGATTACAGCATGATCCGCCTGAATGTCGGCTCCGGCTCGTTCATGGACGGGGCGACCGTCGGCGAGCTTCAGCGGACGTACGAGATGGACATCGTGCTGCACAGCCACAACAATTCGGTGACCGTCCACCCGCCGCACCACGAGCGGTTAAGCGCGGGCGACACAATCGTCATTTTCGCGCAGCACCGCAAGATCGTGGACGTGATCGCGCGGAACCAGCGGCGCGGATCCTGGATCCCGAACTGAGCGCGGGAGACATGGCATGATCAAGTTGAAGCGCGCGTACGAGCCGCCCGAGCCTGAGGATGGCCGCCGCTTCCTGGTGGACCGTCTGTGGCCGCGCGGCGTCAAGAAGGAAGCCCTCGCGCTGGAGCGATGGGCGAAAGAAGTCGCGCCGAGCCACGAACTGCGCAAGGAGTTCCACCACGACGCGGCGCGCTGGGACGAGTTTCAACGGGCGTATGCAGCCGAGCTAGACGCCAACCCCGCCGCGTGGGAGCCGCTGCTTAAGGCGGCGCGCGAAGGGACGATTACGTTGGTGTACAGCGCGCGGGACGAGAAGCACAATCAAGCCGTCGCGCTGAAAGCCTATCTCGAAAGCAAGTTATGACCGTGAGACGCACGGCCCATTCATCATCGCCCGCATCGAAAACCGATCACGGTTGAGGTAGTAAGCATGCAGTATCACATCTGGACTTTGGGCTGCCAAATGAACGTCGCCGACTCGCAGCGGCTGGCGTCGGAGTTGGAAGAACTCGGCCATCACGCGGCGGACTCGCCCGACGATGCTGATATTCTGGTTATCAACACCTGCGTGGTCCGCCAGTCCGCCGAGGACAAGGCGTACGGCCGCCTGCGCGAGCTGGCGAAGGTCAAGCAGGCACATCCCGACAAGGTGATCGGGCTGATGGGCTGTCTGGTCGGCGTGCGCGATCCGCTGCGTCTGCGTGAAAAGCTGCCGCAGGTGGATGTCTTCCTGCCGCCGTCCGATCCCACGCCAATGGTCGAATTTCTGCGCGATCGCGCTCTGGAAGCGTCGCTGCGCAGCGACGAGGCCGCCGCACGCGCCGACCGCGACGAGCTGCTGGACACGCTCGAAGAAGGCACGCTGATCCTGCCGATGCAAGAGCGCAATCGCCTGATCAGCGCGCACGTGCCGGTCGTCTACGGATGCTCGCACGCGTGCACGTTCTGCATCATCCCGTACCGGCGCGGCGTGGAGAAGTCGCGTCCGGTGGGCGAGATCGTGGCGCACGTCCGCAGCCTGGCGCGGCAGGGCGTCAAGGAAGTGACGCTGCTCGGCCAGATCGTGGACCGCTATGGGAAGGACATACCGGACGGGCCGAACCTGGCGCAGCTTCTGCGGATTGTGCACGAAGTCGCGGAGCAGGAAGGCGTCGAGCGCATCCGCTTTTTGACCAGCCACCCGAACTGGATGACCGACGAACTGCTCGACACGGTGGCGGAGCTTCCGCGCGTCATGCCACAGATCGAGGTCCCGGTGCAGGCGGGCGACGATGAGGTGCTGGCGCGCATGCGGCGCGGCTACACCGTCGCGCAGTATCGCGCGCTGGTCCAGCGGATCCGTGAGCGCATCCCGGACGTGGCGATTCACTGCGACATCATCGTCGGCTTCCCCGGCGAAACGGCCGAGCAGTTCCAGGGCACATACGATCTGCTAGAGGAACTTAAGCTCGACAAGGTGCACCTCGCGCGCTACAGCCCGCGCCCGCACACCGTCAGCATGCGCACGATGGAAGACGACGTGCCGGACGAGGAAAAGAAGCGCCGTCACGCCGCGCTTGAGCAGTTGCAGGCGCGGATCGTCGCGGAGATCAACAGTCGCTTCCTGGGCAAGACGGTCGAGGTGCTGGTCGAGGATCAGCATCGGGGCAAGTGGCGCGGGCGCACGCCGCAAAACAAGCTGGTCTTCTTCGAGGACGACTCGCAAGACTGGCGCGGCAAGCTGGCGCAGGTAACCGTCACGTGGACCGGCCCCTGGAGCATGCAGGGCCGTCTGGCCGCCGCGCCCCAGCCCGCCGACGAGATCATTCCGATTATTGCGGTATCCTGATTCGCCTGCATACCAGCAAAAGAAACCTCCCCCCCAGCCCCTCTCCGCAAGCGGAGAGGGGTGATTATTTGTTGGCAAGTGCCGTGCGAATAGCCGTCAGGACTGCCTGGATATCTTCGAAGATCTCTTCGTTCCGCACACGTAGAACACGGATGCCGTAGGTAGCGAGCACGCTATCTCGTTCCGCATCTTCGATTGCCGTGCGCTCATGGATCGGCCCGTCAACTTCCACTGCAAGCTGCGACGCCGGGCAGTAAAAATCGAGGATAAAGCGATCTACGGCGTGCTGCCGACGGAACTTGTATCCAGCGAGCCGTCGGTCTCGCAAATACGACCACAGTATGTCTTCTGCTTTGGTTGGCTCGTGGCGCATCTCACGCGCCGCTGGCTTGAGCAAGTTCCACCATTCAGGCGGCGAAAGATAGGGGTTCTCGCGTCTATCCGGGTCTTGCGCCACCGCAAACCTTCCTGATTTTCCTATTTACGCATGACCAGGAGAAGAAAAAACAGGTGCGAAGCCTGGGTGACCTCTCGAAAGTAATTGGCTTATGCGGTCAGCGCGCGGAACCTCACCCCTAGCCCCTCTCCGTAAACGGAGAGGGGAAAAGGGAACGAGGGTTGGGTTGCCCTGGCGAGAGCCGCGCATGCCACACCATTTCGATAGCTTACTGGCACACATTTTCCACCTAGAGTATTGGAAATGGAGGTCTGATGCAAACGTCAGGGGCCGCGATTGTCTTGAAGTCCCCTCTCCGCGTGTGGAGAGGGGATTTAGGGGTGAGGTTTATCAACGAATCGTAAAGACCATTCGCCAAAATCACAATTCTCCTTATAATACCCGTTGACATTATCAACGCACCGCATGTCAGGCGGCTGGCAGCGAGCGGTTTGCGATTAGCAGGAATGCAGACACACAATTGGCTTGGCACACGCATACAGGAACAACGCCCGCCGCGTGCCCAGCCTGTGTTTTTAGCTAACTGCTAACGGCTCACCGCTCAAATGGCAGGCGAACCGTTTTTGCGTATACTGATGCGTGCGGCGAACGCCTCATGGCGGCTCGCATCCACACGCCGACTGGAGGATCAGGCACGATGCCACCGGAGAAGAGCGGGTTTTATTATCCGAATAAGTTTGCCCGGATCACGATTGAGGCGTTGGAAGAGGTTATGGGCAAGAACGGCCTCAACGCGATCCTGCACCTGGCGGGCCTGTCTGAGCTGATTAACAACTACCCGCCCGATAACCTCGAAAAAGAATTCGACTTCGCTTATTTCACCGCGCTGTGCGTCGCGCTCGAAGAAATGTATGGGCCGCGCGGCGGGCGCGGGCTGGCATTGCGCGCAGGTCGCGCCACCTTTGCGGATGCGTTGCGGGGCTTCGGCGCGCTGGCGGGTGTGGGCGACCTGGCGTTCAAAGTGCTGCCGCTGACCGCCAAGCTGCGGATCGGCCTGCCCGCGATGGCGAACATCTTCACCCAGTTCTCCGACCAGATCTCCAACGTGCACGACGAGGGCGACAAATACGTCTACACGCTGGAACGCTGCCCGATGTGCTGGAACCGCAAGGCAGACCGGCCGGTGTGCTACGTCGGCCAGGGGTTGCTGCAGGAAGGCTTGCGCTGGGTGTCGGGCGGGCACGAGTTCAAGGTGGACATCTCGACCTGCATCGCCAAGGGCGACGACATGGGCCGCTACGTCATCTACAAGCAGCCGCTCGACTGACGCCCCGTCTTCCCCATTGAACTGCACGCCCCTGCCCGACGCAGGGGCTTTTTCTGCCGCTCGCGCCCGCGATCTGCACGCCCGCGCGCCTGCCCTGCTGCACCCCAACGCTTCGCTGACGGCTGGGGTGTGTTCGCCTGACAAAGGTTTGCAGTCCCACCCAATTGAACTACAATGCAGATATCCGACCGTATCGGCGCCGGACGGAAAATTACGCCTCGTCTGGCGCCCATCAGCCGACGATTTGTGAGAATTTGCTGTTGACGAAAAACGCTCAATCGCGCCTGCGCGATCCAGGAGTTCAACCCATGACAAGCCCTCGCACACTTTGGCGCCCGCTGATCGTGATCGCGGCGCTGATGCTGGCTGCGCTGGCATGTAACCTGCAGCGCGGTGAATTGGAGCCGACTCCGGCCACCTCAGCACAGGTCGAGCGGCCCACTGTCGAAATCCTTGAGCCGGAACCCGGCGCGACGCTCGTCCAGGGCGAGAGGTTTTCGGTGACGGCGCGCGCCGCCTCGCCTTCGGGCATCACCCAGGTGGAGCTGCTGGTGAACAACATCCCGGTCACCACGCAGCCGCCCGCCGAAAATCTGCGCCCTGAAGAACTGACCGTCGTGCTCGACTACACGCCGCAACAGACCGGCACGCTGACGCTGGTGGTCCGCGCGTATAGCGGCGGCGTCACCGGGCAGTCGGAGCCGCTGCAGGTCACCGTGCGCGGTCCGCTCGATCCGGGCGAAGGCGGCGCAGGCACGCCGGGAACGGTCGTGCCGGGCATTACGCCGACCGTCTACAACCCGCAGTGCCGCGCGCGGATCAACACCTCGCTGCGCTTCCGCACCGGGCCGGGCACCATGTACGACATCATCAGCACATTCCAGGCGGGGCAAGAGCCGCCGATCATCGGCTACGCGAACCAGCCGGACGGCCAGTGGTGGCTGGTCAGCAGCGGCGGACGTACTGGTTGGGTGAGCGCCGCGTACACCACGCAGCTTGGCAACTGCGCCGGGATCGGACCGGCTCAGGTGCCGCCGCCCCCGACGCAGCCGCCGCCCACCCAGCCGCCGCCCACCCAACCCGGCGCGACGGCCACGCCTGCTCCGCCTGACCTGCGCCTGAGCGTGCTGGAAGGGCCGCGCGACGTGACGCTCGACGCGGGCGGCACCGCGCAGGCAACCTACATCATCCGCGTGCGGAACTACGGCGGGCTGCCAGCCGGTCAGTTCAACGTCGCGGCCGCGCTGCTCGGCCAGCCGCCGCGCGACCTGGGGATCGTCGCGTCTCTCGGACCGGGGCAGGAAGTCGAGATCCCGGCGGGCGGCGTCAATATGACGTTCAACACGCCCGGCCTGACGCGCCTGCTGGTGACGGTCGATACCGGCAACACGGTCGCCGAGATGGACGAGGGTAACAACCAGGCGTATATCGACATCAACGTCAACCCGGGCGCGATGGCGCTGCAAGCGTTGCCACCTGCTCAGGAAGCGCCCACACAGGCGCCGCCGCCGACCAACCCGCCGACTCAGGTGGTGATCGTCCCGACGCAGGTCCCGCCAACTCCTGAGCCGACGCAGATCCCGCCGCCCGAGGTCCCGACCGAAGTGGTGATCGTCCCGACCGAGGCGCCGCAAGTGGAAGCGCTTGAGGCGCAGCCGCTTGGCGAGCAGCCCGCCGATGCGCCGCCTCCGCCGGTTGAAGAACAACCAACCGCTGAGCAGCCACTGGTCGAAGAACAGCCGCCGGTAGAGGAACAACCGCTCGCTGCGCAGATCACCGAGGAGCAAGCGCCCGTTGAAGAAGTTGTCGCCGCGCCGCTGGCCGTGATCGACGCCGGGAACGCGCCGGTGCTGTCCGAAGTGCTGGTCATCTCCGGGCATGGCGGCAGCATCTCCGGGCTGGCGTTCAGCCCGGTGAGCAACCAGATTGCATCCGCCAGCCACGACGGGACGGTCCGCCTGTGGGACACTACGACCGGGCAGCCGCTCCTGACGCTGGCCGGGCACAACGATCGCGTAACGAGCGTGGTCTTCTCGCCTGACGGCGGGCGGGTTGTCTCTGGCGGATGGGATGGCAACGTCCGCGTGTGGGACACTGCCAGCGGCCAGCAGATCGGTAGCTTCGAGCACGGCGCGCAGGTCAACACTGTCGCGATCAGCTTCGACGGAACGCGCGTCGCGGCAGGCGGGATCAACCCCGAAGGCGGCGGGCTGGATGGCCGCATCCGGGTGTGGGATGTCGCCAGCGGCGAGATGATCGGCCAGATCGACACGTTCGGCACGGTCAACGCGATCGACATGATCGGCACGGACCTGGTCGCGGTCGGCTCGACGGGTAAAAGCTGCGAGCAAGGCGGCGATGGTGTGGAGCTTTACAACGCCATCACCGGCGAAGCAGTCGTCCCGATCGAAGGCGACAGCGGCTGGATCAACGGGCTGGCGGTCAGCGCGGATGGCACGCTGATCGCGGGCACCGGACAGATGGAGCTTTGCGCGGGGAACGGCGCGGTCTGGGTGTGGAACGCCAACAGCGGCCAGCTTCAGATCACGCTGGACACCGGCTCCGGCAGCCCGGCGACAGCGGTTTCCTTCGGCGCGAGCGGCCAACTGGTCGCCGCCGGGGGTGAAGATGGCACCGTGCGCGTCTGGTCGACCGGCAATCCGGCGCCGCTGGCCCAGCTTAGCGGCCACAACAGCGTGACGGCGATCGCCTTCAGCCCGGATGGCAGGCTCCTGGCGTCCGGCGGCAGCGACACGACGATCCGCCTGTGGGGTGTGCGCTAAGCAGGGTGCCGCGCGCATGAGGCAGCTATTCTCAGGGGCAGTTGGCGACGACTGCCCCTGCTGGTTCCCCGGCCCTGATCGCCAGAGGGAACCGGATCTGTTACAGTGGGGGAAACGACCGACGGAGCGAAAAGGTCTGTCATGTCTCGCTTGTCCGCCTCGCCCATCTACCTGCTGATCGTGGCCGCCGCGCTGGCTGGAGCGGCGCTCGCCTGCTCGCTGGATATGTCCGGTGGTGGGAACGAGCCCGCCACGCGCCGGGATGCGTCGCTGACTGACACGCCCGCCGAGGACACCGCCGCGCCGACGGTGCGCATCACCGCGCCGAGCGATGGGGCGATCGTGCCGGTCGGCCAGCCGGTGCACATCGAGGTCGAGACGGACCGCACGGCGACTGGCTTCCAGTTGGTCGAAGGCGGGCTAGTCCGCAGCGTGATCAGCATGCCGGAAGGACAATCCGGGCCGACGAAAGCGATCCTGTCGTGGACGCCTGCGCGCGAGGGTCGCTACCAGCTTGAGGTGTTCGCCACCAACCGGAACAGCACAAGCGCGCCCGCCGCGATCGCCGTGCAAGCGTCCGGCACAGGCGAGGCAACCGGCACAAGCACCTGCACCGGGCGCGTGATGGTCACCGAATTGAACTTCCGCGACGGGCCCGGCACACGCTCCGCTAAACTGGGCCAGTTCGAGGTAGGCGAAACGGTCACCGGCATCGGGCGCAACGCGGATAGCAGTTGGTATCGCGTCCAGCGCGCAAACTCGCAACAGGTGTGGGTGATCAACAACGCGCAGTGGCTCCGGATGGAAGGCCCCTGCGGTGAGTTGCCGGTCGTCGAGTAGCAGCCGCTGCCTGCGTTGCCACGTGGGGCGGCTCGAAGTACAATGCACACAGCGGAGTTTCCTCAGCCGGGCGGGCTTAAGTCATGTCAACACGTGTTCTGATCATCGACTCCAACATCCCCTTTATGGTGAGCCTCAAGCAGGCACTGGAAGGGACCAACGCGTTTGAGGTCAGCCCGTCCGCCAACGCAGTAGCGGCGCAAGAAGCCCTGCGCAGCAGCGAGTTTGACGTCGCCGTTATCGATCTGAGCCTCTCCGAAACCGACGTCGCATCCCTGATCGAGCACATCCGCCAGAGCAAGCCCGCCATGCGCCTGATGCTCAGCTACAGCACCGACGAGCAGGCGCGCTATGCCGAGCGGCTGCGCCCAGATGGCATCATCTCCAAGCCGTACCTTGCGCGCGATCTGATCGCCCGGCTGGGC
>CBINGT010000034.1:0-14148 GCA_966250245.1 uncultured Anaerolineae bacterium | reverse complement strand
CGTATCAAAAAGCTTTTGCGCGACGTGTAGGGGCGGAGCTTGCTCCGCCCGTTGATAAATCTTCTGACGTGCGCAACATCGGCGCGCCTGGAAAAGACAATACACCGTTTGAAACAACAAGAAGCTAACCGCTAATCGCTAACTGCTAACCGCTATTCGCTACAAGGGGGCAGGCCGTGGACGTGAACGCAATTCAGGTGATCGGCGTGGTGGGCGCGGGCACGATGGGCAGCGGGATCGCGCAGGTGTGCGCGGCGAGCGGCTATCGCGTGCGACTGGTGGACGTCGAGCCGGGGGCGCTGGATCGGGCGCTGGCGTCGATTCGCGGCAGCGTGGAGAAGCTGCACAGCAAAGGCAAGCTGACCGACGAGCAGCGCGACGCGGCGCTCAGCCAGATCGAAACGGGCCTCGACCTGGACGATCTGCGGGACGCGCAGCTTGTGATCGAGGCGGTGAGCGAGTCGCTGGACGTCAAGCGGACGGTCTTCCGGCGGCTGGACGAGATCACGTCGCCGGACGCGATTCTCGCCAGCAACACGTCGTCGATCTCGATCACCGAGATCGCGGCGGCGACCCGTCGCCCGGACAAGGTGATCGGCCTGCACTTTATGAACCCGGTCCCCCTGATGCAGTTGATCGAGGTCATTCGCGGGCTGGCGACCAGCCAGGAAACGCTCGACGCGATGATGGCGTTCGGCGAGCGGCTCGGCAAAACGCCGATCGAGGCGGCGGACTACCCCGGCTTTATCGCCAACCGCATCCTGATGCCAATGCTGAACGAGGCGATGTTCGCGCTGATGGAAGGCGTCGGCACGGCGGAAGCGATCGACGCGGTGATGAAGCTCGGCATGAATCACCCGATGGGGCCGCTGACGCTGGCCGATTTCATCGGGCTGGACGTGGTGTTGCACACGCTCGAAGTGTTGCACCAGGGCCTCGGCGATCCGAAATATCGCCCGTGCCCGCTGCTGCGGAAGATGGTCGCGGCGGGGCACCTGGGGCGCAAGACCGGGCGCGGCTTCTATGAGTACGTCTAGCGCGGGCGGGGCGCAATACTTCACGCCGGAGCAGCGACAGGCCACTCTGGATCGCTTGCTGGCGGCGTTCGAGACGGACGATCGGATCGCAGGCGTGATCGTCGTCGGCTCCGGCTCGGTCGGCTTTGGCGACGCGTATTCGGACATCGACCTCGACGTGGTGATGCACGCGGCAGACGACGTCGCGCCGGTGGTGGCGGACTGGACGGCCCGCATCGGGGAGATGTTCGACGTGTGGGGGCGGTTCGGCGTGGACTACGCACCGGACAGCTTTCTGCGCGGCTACTTGCTCGAAAACTACCTTGAGCTGGATATCGGGTTTGTCCACCTGGGCAACCTTGCGGCGGGAAAATGGCGCTGGCGCGTGGCCTTCGATCGCTCCGGGCAAATCGAGGACATCCAGCAGCGGACGTGGGCGGCGCATCAGGGGCCGGACGTGCGCGCGGAGTACGACAAAGCAGTCGGCAGCATCTGGCATTACGTGCTGCATGTGGCGGTCGCCGCGCGGCGCGGAACGATCTGGCGGGCGCTGCACGATCTCGACACGGTGCGGCAGATGGCGATCGCGATGGCCGGGCTGCGGCACGAATTGAACGTCAAGCGGGCGCGCTATGCGGACGAGCTTCCCGCCGAGTTTCGCGCTGCGCTGGAACGGTCGCTCCCCGGCAGCGCGACGCCTGAGGCGGTTATGGGCGCGCTGCGAGCGGCGACGGAGTGCTTCTTCTCCGAGGCGCGGGCCGTGGCGCAGACGCTCGGTGTAGAGCCGCCGGACACGCTGGCGGAACGGCTTTTCGCGCTGCTCGACGCGTGGGGATGAGCGGGCGACTCCGCCGTAAGTCCTTGTGACGCCTGGCGGCGCGGCTTATAATGTCGATAGGACCGTCCGTCAGCAAGCAACAAGGAGTAGTGCATCGTGGCAAAGCCATGTCTGGTCTATGGACGTCCCGACTGTGAGGACACGCAGCGCGCGCTGGAGCTTCTCGATCATCGCGGCGTGACGTATGACTTCTTCAACATCAACGAGGACCCCGAGGCGGAGCGGTTTGTGGTGCAATACAACAGCGGTATGCGCATCACGCCGACGATCATCATGGGGCTGGAAGAGAACCGCCGCGTGCTGGTCGAGCCGAGCGACCAGGAACTGAGTGACACGCTCAACGAGCTGGGGTACGAGAACCCACAGCAACGGAGATAGCAGATAGCGGTTAGCTGTTAGCGGTTAGCGATTAGCTAGAGCAAAAACAAAGGCGCGGAGATGGATGTCTCCGCGTCTTTTTGATTGGCCGCTGTCAGGAAATACAAAACGTTTCCCGACCGTAAAAGTGACTTGTCCAGCCTCGATTTTGGCTAACTGCTAACGGCTAATCGCTAACCGCTGCTCTTAGCTGACGCGCTTCCACGTCCCGCCTGTCAGCCGCCAGAAGGCGGTTTCGCTGGACGGCTCGCCCGCGCCGGACTGCACCAACTCGATCACGGCGAACGTCTCGCCGTTCTCGTCGCGCGTGATGCCGATCGCCGTAACCTGTGGCGTGTCGGATGCGGCGTAGTACGGGTCTTGCAGGCGGACGTTCGCGGTGCTGGCGGCGTCGGCGCGGTCCATGTCATAGAGCGACAGGAAGCGGGCGCCGCTTTCGGGCTGAACGAGCAATTCGCGCTCCAGCCGCACGCGCCATTGGAAGAAGCCGCGCCAGTCAAGCTGGTTCAACTGCTCGACGCTCATCTGCGCCAGCGACACGCCGCTGACCGCCTGGATGATGGTGTCAAGCGGTGTTTCCGCGCCGACCACGCGGATCAGCGCCGGAATCGCATCCGGCCCGTACTGCGCGACAAGCTGGCCGACGAAGGTCGGGTCGGCGGTGGGCGTGGTGTGCCCGGCGGTGAGGTGGTTACTCAGCCAGCGCTCTAGCTCGCTGATGATCCACACGCCGTCGCCGGTCGCGGTGAGCGCATATTCCCCGGCGGCGTACTGCGTCAGGCGCGCGGCGACCAGCTCGCGGATGGTCTGCTCAAGGTCCGAGGTGAGCGGGGTGTCGACGCGGGCGCGCGTGACCAGCGGCGAAGGGACAATCAGCGTCCACGCGTCGTCCCGGTCCCATGCGACGGGCGTTGGCGGGCGGGCGACGATCTCGACGTGCAGAGCGGGCGGGTCCTGCTCGCAGCCGAGCAGGGCGCAGCCGCGAGTCCACCAGTCCTCAAGGCGCGGGCTGAGCGCTTGCGCGAGGTCTTCGTCCAAAGCGCGATAGTGGACGCGCGTGCGTTCGGTACGGATCTCGCGATCCTCGCCCCAGAATTCGAGATTGTCCGGCACGCGCCGCCAGCCGGACGCCTCGCCGGAGCCATCTGGCTCGTAGTACCAGTAATACCAGACGACTTTGTACGGCACGCCGTCGATGATTTCCTCAACCACGACGCGCCCGGTGAGATCGTCAATCGCCACGTCGAGCACGTTGCCGGTAAGCTGGATGCGGTGCGCCTGCTTTAACTGCTGGTAGACTTCAAACTCGCGCTGTTGCTCGACGAGGAAGGGGCTGCTGCGGCTGCGGTGCATCGCCATGAAGGCATCGCGATCGCCCACGCGCAGCGCGGCAACCTGCGCGTGCACGGCGTCGACCAGCCCCTCACGGAATTGCTGGTCCACCTGCTGCAAGCGCCAGATCACCAGCGACGCGGCCAGGCAGATCAGGCTGCCGATCGCGATGATCAACAGAACGAGCCGCCGCTGGGCGACCCGCCGCCGGTGACGCGCGTCGGGATCTTCCTGCGCGCGTAGCTCGGCCTGCTCAGATTCAACTTGCCACTCTAATCGGATTCCCATCAGTGCCGGTTTACCCGCCTGTGCCCTGTGGGATTCTAGCGGATCGCTCGGGCGAGTCAAGGCGCGATCATGAGCCGGGCGATTCCTTCAGGCCAACGTCCGCCGCCCGGATCCGCCGTTGCTCGCCGCTGTCCAGCCGGACGATCAGCGCGCCGTTGTCGTCCACGTCCTCGGCGAAGGCTTCGTATGCGGCGCTGCCGTCAAGCTGCGGGTAGACGGTCACACGGCGGCCGAGCGTCTTCAGCGACGCGCGCCACAGTTCCACCAGCGCCGGATCGTGCAGGCGGTGGCTCCAATCGCGCAGGTGACCGACCAGGTTTGCCAGGATGGTATGGCGGCTGACTCGCTGTCCGAGTTCGGTTTCCACGCTGGTCGCAACGTTTGCCAGATCGGTGCCGGAGAAATCGACGCGCACGTTGATGCCGATGCCGATCACGACCGGGCCGAGGCGGTCGCCTTCCCATACGGCTTCGGAGAGGATGCCGCTCACCTTTTTCCCGCGAATGAGCACGTCATTCGGCCATTTGAGGGCCAGTGCGTCGCCCAGCAGTGGGCCGAGCGTGGCGGCGACCGCAACGCCGCCGAGCATCGTCACGCGCGGAAGCTGCTCCGGCGTGAGGTGCGGGCGCAGGATCATGCTGAAAGCGATCGCCGTGCCGGGCGGCGTGCGCCAGACTCGCCCCTGACGTCCGCGCCCGGCGGTCTGTTCCTCGGCGATGACCAGCGCCCCGGCGGGCAGGTCGGGGTCAGAGAGCGCCCATTCCCGCGCGAGGTCTTGCGTGCTGGTGACGCGCTCGTAGAAGCGGAACGGGTGCTGCCCGAGCGCGCTGCGCAGCGACTCGTAAGTAAACCGGCTGGTCATGGCACACCGCCTTGAATCGTGAATGGTGAAAGGGTCTATGCGCGATTGTGACGCGAACCGGGCGCGCGCGCAATCGGTGTAACCACGCCGTAACTGCGGGTGGCTAACGTCAGGTTAAGGTGATAAAGGGCTGCAAAATGGTAAAATCGGGGCAGAGCAGCGGTGAGCAATTAGCAGTTAGCCGTTAGCGATTAGCAAGAGCAAGCAAACCGCTCGCAACCGGCGATCATTCGCGGTGAGAGAGCGGGAGCTTCAGGCTTGCTGACTTCGGCTAACGGCTAAGCGGTTTGTCGCGCGCAGCACCTCACCCCTGGCCCCTCTCCGTAAACGGAGAGGGGAAAAGGGGCCGGGAGTTAAGGGGTGAAGTTTCCCGGCAAGTGCCGCATAGACCAGCCCATTTCGGTAGATTGACTTACCGGCTATTGCTAACCGCTAAGCGCTATCCGCTAACCGCCGACACCAGCCTGAGAGTGACGATGGACCCGATTCTCTACACCCCGTGGCGCATGCCATACCTGCGCGGGGAAGACCGCGAGGAGTATGACGGCTGCCTGTTCTGTTACAAGGGCCAGCATCCCGAAAAGGATGCGACGGAGTTCGTGGTCGCGCGCGGGGAGCACGTCTACGTGACGCTGAACCGCTACCCGTACAACAACGGGCATCTGCTGATCGTCCCGTACGCGCATGTGCCCACGCCGGAGCAGCTGAGCGCGGATGCGCTGGCCGACCTGATGATGATGGTCAACCGGGCGCTGGCGGCGCTGCGCGAGGTGTATCGCCCGCACGCGTTCAACACGGGCGCGAACATCGGCGCGGGGGCAGGGGCGGGGATCCCGGATCACTTTCACCTGCACGTCGTGCCGAGGTGGAACGCGGACACGAACTTCATGACGGTCGTCGGCGGGGCGCGGGTCGTGCCGGATACGCTCGAGAATACTTACGAAGCCCTGCGAGCAGCCTGGAAATAACCGTTGCCCGGCGCGCCGGACGCGGCGCGTGAACTGAACTTCATTCAGGGTCATCAAAAACAGGAGATTAAGAGGATGGCAGACAACGGGAAATCTGCGCGCGATGCCGTGATTCTCAGCGGCGCGCGCCTACCACAAGGTAAGCTGCTCGGCGCGCTGACGCCGTTTTCTGCGGCGCAGCTTGGGCAGTTCGTCGTGCGGGCCGCGCTGGAGCGAAGCGGCATCGATCCGGCCGATCTGAACGAGGTGATCGTCGGGCAGGTGCTGGGTGCAGGCGCGGGGCAGGCGCTCCCCCGGCAGATCGCGCTCGGCGCCGGGATTCCGCCGCACGTGGGCGGGATGGTCGTCAACAAGGTGTGCGGCAGCAGCCTGAAGGGCGTGATGCTGGCGGCGAGCCAGATCCGCGCCGGGGATGGCGACGCCTTTGTTGCGGCCGGGGTCGAGAGCATGACCAACGCGCCGTTTATGGATCTCAAGGGCCGCCAGGGACACAAATACGGCCACTTCGAGATGACCGACTCGATTATGTGGGACGGGCTGTGGGACCACGTCGAGAACTGGCTGATGGGCGAGGCGGCAGAGCTGATCGCGCGCGAGTTTGAGCTGACGCGGGCAGAACTGGACGCGTTCGCGGAGCGCAGTCACCGGCTGGCGCATCAGGCAACCGAGCAGGGCTGCTTCAAAGACGAGATCGTGCCGGTTGAGCTGCGCGATCGCAAGGGGAACGTGACGCTGTTCGACCGCGACGAGTCGATCCGCCCGGACACGACGATCGAGGCGCTTGCCAAGCTGCGTCCGGCGTTCGTCGAGGACGGGATGGTGACGGCGGGGAACTCGCCCGGCCTCAACGACGGCGCGGCGGCGCTGGTGATCACCAGCCGGGAGTACGCCGAGCGGAAGGGCCACGCGCCGATGGCACGCATCGCCGGGTATGGGCAGGCGGCGCTGGAGCCGAAGTGGTTGTTTGCTGCGCCGATCTATGCCATCCCGAAGGCGCTGGAGCGCGCGGGCTGGACGATGGACGACGTCGATCTGGTCGAGATCAACGAGGCGTTTGCGTCGCAGGTGTTGGCAGACCTCAAGGGGCTGGAGCAGAACGGGACGCCGGTTCCGCTGGAGAAGGTGAACGTGCACGGCGGCGGGATCGCGATCGGCCACCCGATCGGCGCGTCGGGCGCGCGCGTGCTGGTCACGCTGATCCACGCGCTGAAGCAGCGAGGCGGGCGTCGCGGCGTCGCGGCGCTGTGCCTGGGCGGCGGTGAGGCGGTCGCGCTGGCGGTCGAGCTCGAATAGCCGAGCGCTTCAATTGGAGCAAGCACGCGCCCCGGTGATGAGCCGGGGCGTTTTTTGTAAGGCGGGGAGTGGGGAGTAGGGAGTAGGGAAAGGCGGGGTAGCCTCAGCGTTCCGAGCTGGCAGTATCGCAGGAGTCATTCCGCCTGACTGGCTACTGGCGTCACGCGCTACACGATGTGTCACCCTATTCCCCATTCCCTATTCCCGACTGCCGTATTTCCGTGCAACTCCCCTGCGGGCAGTGCGTAATAGTGAGTAGAAATCAATTGGGGCTACTGAGAGCAGGAACGGATTGGGAATGATGAACCCGAACGATCGAAATCAACGTGCAGGTGCGCCGCCGAAGCGCAAGCTCACCGAGCAGCGCGTGCCGGGCATCAACGTGCGCGAGCTGATTGAGGAGCGCAACTGGCCGGCGCTCGCCGGGCTGGGCCTGATCGCGGTGGCCGTGCTGATCGTGATCGACGGCTGGTTCGGGCTCGACTTTGAGCTGTGGAACTTCCTTCTGATCGGCCTCGGCGGCTGGCTGTTCTACGATGGCTGGCGGCAGTATGACGCGGCCGGGCGGGTGTGGATCGACCAGGCGCGCAACCGTGCGACGGCGGGCGTTGTCCTCGTCGGCCTGGGCGTGCTGTGGCTGAGCGACCTGAATATGTGGGCCTGGCTGCTGATGATCCTGGCGGGCTGGCTGGCATACGACACGTGGCAGCGTTACGAGCAGAACGGCCGCGTGGTGACGCCGATTATCCGCAACCGCTGGATTGCGGCGGGCGTCCTGGTGGGGCTGGGGCTGCTCGGCTCGCTGAACTGGTGGAGCATGTGGCCGCTGCTGATGATCGCCATCGGCGTCGCGATGCTGACCGGCATGCTCGGCAACCGGCGCTAAACCTCTGAAGCCTGTATCCCAGGCGGCGGGCCGGCGCTCCCCCGCTTACCCTACCGGCGTCTGCCTGCCGCCTGTGTCCGACTGGCGCGGTTCCTCTAGCCGCGCCAGTCGCGTACCATCCACGCGAAGTCCCCAAGATCGGTAGTGCCGCGGACACGCACGCGATGAAGTTGCAACGGCCGCTCGCTGACGTGCAGCGTGCCGCCCTGAGTGGTTACCGCCGCGACAATGCCGACGTGCTTCAACACCGTCATCACCTCGCGGTTGTAGCGGCCCGCCGGATAGCAGAACACGCGCGGGCGGATGCCGATCTCCGCTTCGATCGTCTGCACGCTGCCGAGGATCTGGTAAACCAGGCAATCGTAGTCGCAGCCCCGGCTGAGGTCGGGATGCGTACGGCTGTGGCTCTGGATCGACATTCCGGCGGCGGCCATCTCGCGCGCCTGGTCCCAGGTGAGATAGCCCGCGCGCCCCTCGTCGATCCACTCGGTCACCACAAAGAAGGTGCCGGTCATGGCGTGCTTTTTCAGCAGCGGAAAGGCATTGCGGTAGGCGTCGTCGTAGCCGTCATCGAAGGTCAGCACGACGGGGCGCTCTGGCAGGGGCGTCCCGGCGCTCAGCGCGCGCGCCACATCTTCGAGCGAAACGGCGGTGTAGCCGTTGTCGCGCAGCCAGCGAAGCTGCGCCTCAAACTGTTCCGGGCTGACCGATAGATCGCGGCGGTAGCGGTCGGCGTCTTCGGGCGGCGTGCTGATGTAGTGGTACATCAGAATTGGCACGCGCAGGCGGCGCCGCGTCTCGTCGGCGTGAGCCGGTTCAAGGGCTGCGGCCAGCCAAAACATCACCAACACCAGCGCCAGCAGGCGCCGTAGAGAGAAAGCACGGTTCATAGGGTTAACAGTAGCAACGAGATAGCGCGAAAGCAATTAGCGGATAGCGATCAGCGGTTAGCCGTTAGCGATTAGCAAAAGAGCAAAAGCGGATAGGGTGGGGAGTGGGAGCGATATGGCTTACTCATGCGATCAACCCCGGTACAGCGCGGCGTGTTCCCAGGTGAGCGCAGATGGGTTGTTGCGGCCGCCACGCCACCACACGCCCCACGCGCCCGCCGGATCGAGCGCCGTGATGCCGAGACGCTCCCCATTGAGCCACAGCCGGACGTGGCCGGGCTGCTCGCAGTGCAGCGCGACGTGATTCGTCTCGCCGGGCGGCCGGACGCGAGGATACGCCGTCCACCGCCATTCGGCGCGCAGGGCGGGGCAGGCTTCGAGCGCGGGCGGAAGCTCCCCGGGCGGGCAGCGGCGCGTGGTGGTGTAGCCTTCGCCGCTGTGCGCGTAGACGATCCGCGCGCCGTCCGCCGCTTCGATCCACACGCCCCACGCCGCGCCCGGATCGGCGTCGCCTGCCAGGCGCGCGCGCACGCTGAGGGTGAAGGTGGCGCTGGCGAGCAGAGAAACGGGTGCTTCGGCCCAGTCCGTTTCGCGCGGCGCGAGGGTCACGGTTTCCTGTGCGGGCCAGGCGTCCGACTCCCACACGAGACGTTCGGCGCGCGGCGGATCGGCGGCTCCCAGCGCGATCGCGGCAGCGGCGAGCAAGGTCACGGCGCCCACCAGCGCAGCGGCGAGAAACGTCCCACGCCACAGCCAGCGGGGCGGCCGTGTGGGTCCAATGTGACTTTTGTCTGTATTTCTTATGCTATTAGAAAAATGGTCGTTTGAAAAAATGTGGTGCATAATCCTCAGTATCGGCAGATACCTACGAACTCAGGACGCCACGATGGCCGATTATCAGGTGAATTATACCTGGGATACATCGCACGCCGTACCGCTGTTGATCGTGATGATCAGCGGGCGATTGTTGAGTGATGCGCAGGCGCTAGGGCGGATTATCGACCAGACACACGCGATCGCGGAGCAGCACACAGACTACGACGAGATATACGTGGCCTACGATCTCAGCCGGACGGAGCGGCGGCTATCGCTCCAGGCGTTGATGTGTCGTAGCCGGATATCGCAGCGAGTGAAGGCTGTGTATGTGATCGGTGCTGGAAGCCGCAAAGACGAAATGGCCGTGCTGATTATGAGCGCGGCCAAACGCGTTCCTTATGAGGTTCGCTTTGCGCAAACGCTTGACGATGTGTACGCCGCGCTGGCTGAGCAGGGCGCGCGGCGTTAATTGATCGTTATCCCGTCAGGAGCAAAACAGACGCCCAGAGAGCGGCAACTCTCTGGGCGCCAGTGATCTGGTTGCGCGTGCGGTCAGTTATTTGACGACGGTTGTGGGGAGCGGCGTGCCGTTCCACACCTCGTCGTAGTTGGGGCCCATCGCCTCAACCGGAACCCACAGATAATCGCACAGGTACGCCAGCTTGTAGAATTCCCCGCTCTCGTCCACGCCGAGGACCCAGGCAGTCTTGCCCGCGTTGAAGACGATGTTCGGCTCGGTGACCTTGCCGGGCGCCCAGTGCGCGACGGTGTCGGTCAGGAAGGTGCCGACGACCGCGCCCTCCGGCAGATAGACGGGGCGGCAGCCCGGCGCGACCACGACCGGCGCAGGCTCGTCATCCTCGTCACCTGACCCGGGCGCCGGTGCTGGCTCCCCACCAGGAAGTGTGAAGTCGCCGACGATCATCAGGATGTAGTCGCCGGAGCATGACTCCTCTTCCTGCTGGGCGCTAGCGGTTAGCACGGGGCCGCACTCTCCTGGAGGACATCCGCACCACATTTCCTCGAAATTGGCGTAGTTAAAAGTAGTTGCACGGATGATGTACTCTCCATCCGCAGGCGCGGTGAACTCGAGGTACGCGCCGTAATAGTTGTCGCACTCGACGCCGCTATCATCATCCCAGTCGAGCCGGGTGCCGTTGCTGTCGTAGACTTCCACGTAGAGATCGAGCGGCGAGCCAGGGGGGCAGATGAGGTTGATCTCAATGGTGTCGCCCGCATTCATAGCGACCACGTAGTCGTGATACGGATCCTCTGGAGAGAGAGTGCCTGTGTAGGTGACGTTTCCGGCAGCCCGCGCGGGCGAGGCAAATCCGCCCAACGCCGCGGCCAAGACCATCAACGCAACCACGAACGATGTAATACGCTTCATTATCTGCCTCCAATTGGTGCAAAGGAGTGAGACGCAACTCTCTTGCCGAGCCGGGGAGTGATGTGCTTGGAGGAGGCATTGACGGTCACCTGCAAGAGGGTAAATTATTATAGTCGATTGATCGAATGTCATCAGGGGAATAATATGAATTCTTTGTGAAAATAGGATGCGATTTGGGCGGCTTGAAATTCGCGTAAACCAGCCCGATGAGGTACAATAGCGGGGTCACAATCGCGGGCCCAAGAAGCCTGCTTTATACACTCTCAGGACCGGGCCGGTGATGGCTTTTGGTGCCGAAACAAACGACAACCGGGCGACCCGAGCTTTGGTGATGGTCGCCCGACTGATTCAGCGGCGGTGATGGAAAAGCAAATGGATAATCAGCAAGAAACCCCCATGGAAATCGGAACCGTTCGTCAGGTCAACATTGACGACGAAATGCGTGGCGCGTACCTTGACTACGCCATGAGCGTGATCGTGGCGCGCGCGCTGCCCGACGCTCGCGATGGGCTGAAGCCTGTGCACCGCCGCATCCTGTACGCGATGCATGATATGGGGATGCGCGCCTCTTCGCAGTACAAGAAGTCGGCGCGTATTGTGGGTGAGGTGCTCGGTAAATATCACCCCCACGGCGACAGCGCTGTGTACGACGCGATGGCGCGTATGGCGCAGGACTTTTCGCTGCGCTATCCACTGATCGACGGGCAGGGGAACTTTGGCAGCATCGACGGCGACAGCCCCGCCGCCATGCGGTACACCGAGGCGCGTCTGGCGCGCATTGCGGAAGAGTTGCTCGAAGATATCGACATGAACACGGTCGATTTCAACGACAACTTTGACGGCAGCCTGCGCGAGCCGGAAGTGTTGCCCGCCAAGCTGCCGAACCTGCTGGTCAACGGCACCAGCGGGATCGCGGTCGGGATGGCGACCAACATCCCGCCGCATAACCTGCGCGAGATCGCCGCCGCAATCACCTTTATGATCGACCGGATGATTGCGTATGAGGGCGATCCCGACGAGGCCGTGGCGGAGATTACGGTTGACGAGCTGATGCAGTACGTCACCGGGCCAGACTTCCCGACCGGCGCGCTGATCGTCGGCGGGGCGGAGCGGAAAGAAGCGTACGCGACCGGCACGGGGCGGATCGTCATGCGCGCCCGCACCGAGGTCGAAGAACTGCCGGACGGCCGCTTCCGCATCATCGTGACTGAAATCCCGTACCAGTTGAACAAGTCGCTGATTCTGGAGCGCATCGCTGAGCTAGTGCGCGACGGCCGCCTGGAGAGTATCGCCGACCTGCGCGACGCGTCGGACCGGCGCGGTCTGGCGATCATGATCGACCTCAAGCGAGGCGCGCAGCCGCGCACCGTGCTAAACCGGCTGTTCAAATACACGCACCTGCAAAGCACGTTCGGCGTGCAGATGCTGGCGCTGGTGGATGGCGAGCCGCGCCTGCTCAGCCTGCGGCGCGCGCTGCATATCTACATCGAGCACCGGCGCGAAGTGATCCGCCGCCGCAGCGAGTACGAGCTGGCCCGCGCCCGCGCCCGCGCACATGTTCTCGAAGGGCTGCTGCGCGCGCTGGCCGACATTGACGACGTGATCTACACCATCCGCCACGCGGACGACACAGAGGCCGCCCGTGCCGCGCTGATCGAGCGCTTCGGGCTGACCGAGATCCAGGCGAACGCGATCCTCGACATGCAGCTTCGGCGCCTGGCCGCGCTGGAACAGCAGAAGATCGAGGACGAATATCGCCAGATCCTGGATCACATCGCGTACCTGGAAGACCTGCTCGCCTCGCCGCGCAAGGTGCTGGCGCTGATCCGCGACGACCTCAACGCGCTGGCAGAGAAGTACGGCGACGATCGCCGCACGGAGCTGGCGCTCGACCAGGGCGTCGAGTTCAGCGAGAGCGACCTGATCCGCGAGGAAGAGGTGCTGATCAGCCTGACCGAGCGCGGCTACATCAAGCGCGTGCCGATTGAGGCGTATCGCTCGCAGCGGCGCGGCGGGAAGGGCGTTACCGGCATGGTGACGCGCGACGAAGACACGGTCGAGATGATCCACGCCGCGAACTCGCTCGACCACATCCTGTTTTTCACCGACCAGGGCAAGGTCTACGCCGAGCGCGCGTATATGATCCCCGAGGCGTCACGCGGCGGGAAGGGCACGCTGATCAACGCGTTCCTGGCGTTGCAGCCAGAAGAATACGTCACCGCGATCGCCAGCGTGCCGACCTTCGAGAATGTACGGGGCTATTTCGTGCTGTGTACGCGCAAGGGGCGCATCAAGCGTGTGCCCGTCAGCGCGTTCGCGTCGGTGCGCTCCAACGGCCTGATCGCGATGGCGTTGGAAGAAGACGACTATTTGCGCTGGGTGAAGCACACCACTGGCAACCAGGATCTGATCCTGGTGACGCGCAAGGGCCAGAGCATCCGCTTCCACGAGACAGACGTGCGGGTGATGGGCCGTCCCGCTGCCGGGGTGAATGCGATCCGGCTGCGTGGGGACGACGAGCTCACCGGCATGGACGCGATCGACGACCCGGACGACACGCTGCTGGTGATCACCGCGAACGGCTATGGCAAGCGCACGCCGTTGCGCGAGTATGGGGTCCAGCGCCGGTTCGGGCACGGCATCCGCACGCTGTCGAAGGACTTCCGCAAGACCGGGCCCATCATTGGCGCAGGGGTCGTCAAGCCGGACGACAGCCTGACGCTGATCACGGCGGGCGGGATCGTCCTGCGTACTGACGTTGGCTCGATCAGCGTCTACGGGCGCGCGACGAGCGGCGTCAAGATGATCGACCTGGCGGATAACGACGTGCTGGTGTCGATCGCGGTGCTGTCGAGCGACTCCAATCAGGGAAAGGGTGCTCCGGCGGGGCGCACAAACGGCGACGGTTCTGCCGAGCACTATGCGGAAGACGTTCTCGACGAAGAAATGCTGGACGACGAAGCGCTGCTCGAAGACGAGCCCAGCGACGAAGTCTACGAAGACGAATACTACTACGAGGATGACGACGAGTCGGCGGGCGACGACTACGACCCCGACGCGGACGAACTGGGCTAGGCTAGCCCAGGGGCACAAGTCGAATCTGTAGGGGCCGAGCTTGCTCGGCCCGTGTTTTTCTGGGGCGGGATTTGCAGCGGACGTGGCTTGCTATGCCATACCAAATGAACGCCGGG
>CBINGT010000033.1:0-14165 GCA_966250245.1 uncultured Anaerolineae bacterium | reverse complement strand
CGCCCGTTCCACTCGTTCAGCTCCAGGTGGAACGCGACGTCCATGTGCTGCTCAAGCCGGTCGGCCCAGTCGCCCATCCGGAACGCGATCCCGTCGATCATGTGCATCCCATTCAAGAAGCGCAGCTTGAGGTGCTTGCCATCCTGCCCGACGCGCCGCGCCTCGACCACGCGCATCCTGCGCGCGGCAAATAGCGGCGCGTCGTTTCCCGCGCCGGTTGGCTCCAGACGGCGCAGATCGGACGCCAGCCATTCGTCGAGCATCTCCGGATGCACCACCGCGTCAATCGACAGCGTGGGGCGCAGCTCTCTTGCCGCCAGCTTATCGGCGGCGATCTCCATCAGCCGCTCGCGCAGCTTCGGCAAATTCTCGTTGAGCACGGTAAACCCGGCAGCGGGAGCGTGCCCGCCGTGCCGCACCAGCAAATCGGCGCACAGATCGAGCGCGGCGGTGATGTCGAACTCCGGAATGCTGCGGCATGACCCGCGCGACTCGGTTTCGCCAACCTGCACGACCACCGCCGGACGGTAGTAAGATTCGCACAGCCGCCCGGCGACCAACCCGACGATGCCGGGGCGGAACTCCGGGCTGTCGGCGAAAATCAGCGGGACGTCCTCGGACACCGCGAACGCCAGCTCGTGCGCTACCTCAAGCGCCTGGTTGGTGAAATCCTGCCGCTGGACGTTGAGTTCTTGAAGCTGGCGCGCTAGCTCTCCGGCGCGGACCATATCGCGCGTCGTGAGCAATTCGTACGCAATCATCGCGCTGCCCAGGCGCCCCGCCGCGTTGATGCGCGGCCCCAGCATAAAGCCGATGGTCATGGCGCTGCACGTCTCCGGCTTGACGCCCGCTACGTCCATCAACTCGTAGACGCCCGGCCGCTTGGCCTCGCTCAGCACTTTCAGTCCGCGCCGCACAAGCTCGCGGTTTTCGAGCCGGTCCAGCGGCGCGAGGTCCGCCACCGTGCCCAGCGCCACAAGGTCGAGCAGGTCTTCTAGCTGGATCGTCGGCTTGAAGTTGCGGCGATCGTTCATCTCGGTCGCCTTAAACAGCGCCTGCGCCAGCTTGTACGCCACGCCCACGCCCGCCAGCATATCTTCGGGGTAGCCGTTGGTGCGCCCTTCTTCGAGCGCCAGCCGCGCGTCGAGCTTCGGGTTAATCACCGCGATCGCGTCGTCCGGCCGCTGGTCACCAACAGAGTGATGATCCGTCACGATCAGGTCAAGCCCGATCTGCCGGGCGTGACGCACCTCGTCCACCGAGCGGATGCCACAGTCTACCGTGATCACCAACCCGGCGCCCTGGCGGTGCAGCTTATCCAGCGCGTCAATATGCAGCCCGTAGCCTTCCTCGATCCGATCGGGGATATACGGGGCCACCCGCGCGCCGAGCGCCTGCAATGCCTGAACCAGCAGCGCGGTGCTTGTCACGCCGTCCGCGTCGAAGTCGCCATAGACGACGATCTGCTCGCCGCGCTTGATCGCCTGCCGGATCCGTCCGACAGCCTGGTGCATGCCATAGAGTTGAAAGGGGTCGTGGAACGTGCCGTTGCCGTCGAGGAAGGCGAGCGCTTTTTCGGGCGTGTCCTGGCCGCGATTGTAGAGCACCTGCGCCATGACCGGGCTGAAGCCGTGCAACCGGAACCGGTCGAGCACGGCGTTGGGTATCGGCGGAGCGATGCTCCAACGTTTGCTATCGGTTGGCTCAACCAGCTCGCGCGCCATAAACCTCTTGCCCGCACACAATTCAATTCATTCGCCAGCCACTGAGCGCTAAGCGACCTTTGGAAAGCAGTCGGCGTACGCGGGCAGCGTGTAAAACCTCACCCCCTGGCCCCTCTCCGGCTACGGAGAGGGAAAATAGGCCGGAGGTTAAGGGGTGAGGTTTCCCCGGTCAGCGCCGCATCTGCCCGATCATTTCGACAGCTCGCTTAACGGCTCAGAAGGCGCGATAGTACCATGCGGACAAGCGTTCTGGCAACTCACGCTTTCGCGGCGCGTTCCGCCTCGATTTCGCGCAGCAGGGCGCCGTAACCGCGCTCAACTGCGCGATACGAGAAATGCTCCAGCCCGACCTGATAGTTGTGCTCTACCATGCGCTCGACCGCCGCCGGATCGCCCAGCAGCGCCTTGACCGCGCGCGCCGCGTCTGCCGTGACGTACTCATCGATCTCAATCGCCTGCACGCCCGCCGGGCCAATGTCCGAGCGATACGGCAGGTAACGGTTGACGATCAGCGGCTTGCGGAAGTAGAGCGTTTCGAGCAGCGCATTCCCAAAGCCCTCGTAGCGGCTGAGGTAGGTGATGATGTCCGCCTGCGGATACACGTCCCACAGCGCGTAAATCCGCTGGCCGTCGCGCTCGCCCCGCTGCGCGGCGATCCGGTCACCGATCCAGTGGACGTTGATTCCGGCGCGTTTGGCGTAGTCGCGCAGCCAGTCGGCGTACGGCCCCGGCTCGTCGCTCGGCTCGCCGGTGACCACGTAGCGATACACACGATCGTCGCCGAGCATGGAGACCAGGTCGATCGCGCGCTCCATCCCCTTGCGGGCGATCAGGCGCGTCGGCTGGAGCAGGATTACGTCGTCCGGCGCGAAGCCCAAGTCCGCCCGGAAGCCGTTGCTGTAGTCGTCCGGCGGCGCAGGCGGATTGTCGAAATCAAACACGTTCGGAATGTACGTTGGCTGCACGCCGGAGCGCGCCCACAATTCGCGCTGCATCACGGTGTTGATCACGATCTGCCGCACCGAAGGCAGGATCGGCGGGAAGGCACGCTTGAGGATGTGCGGGATGCGGTTGACGAGAAAACGCTCGCGCTCCCAGTACAGGTCGTGGTTGTGCGCCAGCGTCGGGATGCCTGTTTCCTCGATCAGATCGGTCAGCGCGACGCCCAGCGGCAGGTGCATCGGGATCGACAGCGCATTGTGCACGCACAGCACGTCGATCGCGAAGTCGTCCACGAACGCGCGCAGTTCCGCCCGCAGAGCGTCCGCCAGCCGCTGGATCTCCGCGTCGAGCGCGGCGCTCGGCTCGGTTCCGCTGAATGCGTCACGCTGCACGTCCTGGATCGACGGGTCGCGGAAGTGCATCGCAGGAATCAGTCGCCCCGGCGGGCTGCCCGGCTCTAGCTCGCCCGCGCAATAAAATACCTCGTGCCCGAGCCGCTGCAAGACGGTCGCGATCTTGGCGACTTCCAGGCTGACTCCGTCCACGCCCGCCAGCCGCGTCGCGACAAAGGCAATTCGCATGGTGCTCCCCTTCAGTGCGGGCCGCTCAGTCCTCGTCGACCAGCCGCTTCAGTTCATACAGCTTGGTCAGCGCGTCGAGCGGCGTCATCTCGTCAATCTTCAGCGCTTTCAGCGCCTTCACAACCGGATCGGGGTCCGTCTGGAAGAACGAAAGCTGGACGGTTCCCTCGGGTTTCTCGCGCTTCTCCAGCCGGAAATCGCTGCCTGCAGCTTCCAGTTCTTCGAGAATTTCGTTGGCCCGGTTGATCACTGCCTTCGGAATCCCGGCCAGTTGCGCGACGTGGATCCCGTACGAGCGATTCGCGCCGCCGGGCATCAGACGATGCAGAAACACAACCTGGTCGCCCTCTTCCGCCACGGCGACGTTGTAGTTCGCCACGCCCGGCAGGATGTTCGCCAGCTCGGTCAGCTCGTGGTAGTGCGTGGCGAACAGCGTCCGCGCGCCCAAGCGGGGATTGTTGTGGATATACTCGACCACCGCCCGCGCGATCGCCATCCCGTCATACGTGCTGGTCCCGCGCCCGATCTCGTCCAGAATCAGCAGGCTGCGGCGCGTGGCGTGCGTCAGAATGAGCGCCAGCTCGACCATCTCCACCATGAAGGTCGATTGCCCGGCGTGGATCTCGTCCTGCGCACCGATCCGCGTGAAGATGCGGTCCGCCAGCCCGATCTCCGCCTCGCGCGCCGGGACGAAGCTGCCGATCTGCGCCATCAGCACGATCAGCGCCACCTGGCGGATGATCGTGCTTTTGCCCGCCATGTTCGGCCCGGTGATGATGTGGATCCGCTCGCTGGCGTCGAAATGCGTGTCGTTCGGGACGAACCGCTCGCCCGTCAGCATCCGCTCCACCACCGGATGCCGCCCGTCGCAGATGGTCAGCACGTCCTCGTCGCTCAGCTTTGGGCGGACGTAGTTCTCGCGCGCGGCGACTTCGGCCAGCGAGGCGAACACGTCCAGATGCGCGATCGCGCGCGCCGTCGCCAGCAACGCCTCACCCCGCTCCGCGATCCGCGCGCATAGCTCGCGGAACAGCCGCGCCTCGATCTCAAGAAGCTGCTCCTCGGCGTTGAGGATACGCGCCTCGTATTCTTTCAGTTCCGGCGTGATGTACCGCTCCGCATTGACGAGCGTCTGCTTGCGGATGTAATTCTCGGGCACGCGGTCGGCGTTGGCGCGGGTGACCTCGATGTAGTAGCCGAAAACCTTGTTGTAACCGACCTTGAGCGTCTTGATGCCGGTGCGCTCCCGCTCGACCTCTTCCAGCCCGGCCACCCACTCGCGGGCGTCGCGCGTCGCGTGGACGACCTGATCCAGTTCCGGCGAGTACCCGGGGCGGATCACGCCGGTCGTGTTGAGCGTGGCGGGCGGATCGTCCGCAATCGCCCGCCCGATCAGTTCGCGGATGTCGTCGCACGGGTCGAGCTTATCGACCAGCGGGGCCAGCGCTTCGGCTCCGGCCGCCGCCTCGCGCAGCACCGGCACCGCCGCCAGCCCTTCGGCCAGCGCGATCAGCTCGCGCGGACCTGCCCGTCCAACCAGCAGGCGGTTCGTCAGCCGCTCCAGGTCGCTCACCGGGCGCAGCGCCTCGCGGATCGACGCGCGCGCCGCCGCCGACTCGTACAGCGCCTCGACTGCATCCAGCCGCGCTTCGAGCTTGTGCCGGTCCAGCAGCGGCTGCCCGATCCACGTCCGCAGCAGGCGCCCGCCCATCGGCGTCACGGTCCGGTCGAGCACGTCTAGCAGCGAGCCACGCTTGCGCCCGTCACGGATCGTCTCGGTCAATTCCAGGTTGCGGCGCGTCGCCGCGTCGAGCGTCATGAAGCTGGCGGTCGAATAGCTGCGCAGCGACGCCAGATGATCAAGTGTGTTGCGCTGCGTCTCCTGCAAGTAGACCAGGATCGCCCCGGCGGCACGCACGGCGAGCGGCTTATCCTGCAAGCCAAAGCCATCCAGCGTCGCCGTCTGGAAATGGTCCAGCAACGCCTGCCGCGCGAAGCTCTGCTCGAAGCGATAATCAGGCAGCGGCGTGAGGTGAGCGCCTTCCGGCAGGCGAACGCCTTTCTCAGCCCAGCGCGTAGGGAGCAACACCTCGCGCGGCTCCAACCGGGCCAGTTCCTCGACCACGCCCAGCGTCGCGCCGTCGCCTGCCAGCTCGGTCGCGGCGAACTCCCCGGTGCTGACGTCCACATACGCCAGACCGACCGCCGCCCAGCTTGCGCCCGACGAATCCGGCTCCGGCGCCAGCGCCATCAAATAGCTGTGGCGGTCTTCGGCCAGCATCGACGGGTCGATCACGGTCCCCGGCGTGATCACGCGCGAGACTTCGCGCGGCGTCAGCCCGTTGATCGGCTCGTTGCCGACCTGCTCGATCACCGCGACGTGATAGCCCTTCTCGACCAGCCGCGCGATGTACGTCTCGACCGCGTGATGCGGCACGCCGCACATCGGCACGCGCTCCCCTTTGGCGACCGGGCGGCCCGTCAGCACGAGGTCTAGCTCGCGCGCGGCGACCTCGGCGTCGTGGTCGAACATCTCATAGAAATCGCCCAGGCGGAACATGACGATCGCGTCGGGGAACTGCTTTTTGAAATCGAGGTATTGCTTGCGCGAAGGCGTGACTTTTGACATGGCCGCCGTCTGATTTCGTTCCCACTGCGAGATAAGCGATAAACGCTATAATCGGGCGCGTAGCGGGGCGCCGGTTCTGCCCCGACCCGGCCCGTGGGAGTATTCTAACAGGGCGATCCTGCCCCGACAACCGCCCGCCGCGCCTGCGCTCGCTTGAGCCGCGCGGCCATTCGCAAGGGAGTATGCGACGAATATGGACCAAGTCATCATCGGCGTCGATCTCGGTGGAACCCAGATGCGCGCCGCGCGCTTCGACCCCACGCTCGAACTGCTCGACCGTTGGGCGGAGCCAACCCGTGCGCAGGAAGGGCCGGATCGCGTCATCCCGCGCCTGCTGGACCTCATCGAGCGTGTCATGCCAGACGATCGCTCGCGCGTGATGGGCATCGGCGTTTCCGCGCCGGGGCCGATCAACCCGCGCACGGGCATTATCGTCGCGCCGCCCAACCTGCCCGGCTGGCACAACATCCCGCTGCGCCAGATCGTGGAAGATCGGTTTGGCTGCACGGTGTATCTCGGCAATGATGCCAACGTCGCAGCGCTGGCCGAAGCGACGCGCGGCGCGGCGCAGGGCTACCAGCACGTGATCTACGTCACCGTCAGCACCGGGATCGGCAGCGGCGTGATCGACGAGGGACGCTTGTTGATCGGCGCGCAGGGCCTGGGTGCGGAAGCCGGGCACATGATTATGGTCGTGGGCGATCGCATCTCCACGCTGGAAAAGGAAGCCGCCGGGCCTGCCATCGCTCGCAAGGCGATTGCGCGGCTGCAAGCCGGGGCGCAGTCGATCCTGCTCGAACGCGTCAGCGACCTGAACGACCTCACCGCGAAACTCATCGGCGAGGCCGCGACCGACGGCGATCCGTTCGCGATCGAGCAGATCGCCGAGGCGGGCCATCTGGTCGGGCTGGGGCTGGTCACGCTGATGCACCTGTTCAACCCGCAGGTGATCGTGGTGGGCGGCGGAGTCACCAAGACGGGCGATCTGCTGTTCGAGCCGATGCGCGCTGCCGTCCGCGAATACACGCTCGATCAGGCTTACTGGCAGCACGTTCCCATCATTCCGGCCGCGCTGGGCGACAACGTCGCGCTAATCGGGGCTGCCGCACTTGTCACAACCAAGGGTGGTAGCTATCTTTAAGGGGCTATTGCAAGCTGATTATCCGCTCTCTGGACAAGTTTGAATGACTGCAAATGAGAAAATATTGATCGTCGACGACGACCCGGCGCTCCGGCAACTCGTCGCCAACACGCTTCGACAAGAAGGATACGTTCCCATCACCGCCGCAGACGGACAAGAGGGCCTTCGCCAGTTGTATCAGGCGCACCCTGATCTGATTGTGCTGGACGTCATCATGCCCACTATGGATGGCTGGACGGTTTGCCAGCGCGTGCGCGAGGTCAGCAACGTGCCGATTATTATGCTCACCGCCCAGGGCGACCCTGAAGAGATCGTCAAAGGGCTGGATTTGGGCGCAGACGACTATCTGGTCAAGCCATTCGAAATGAACGTGCTGCTCGCCCGCGTGCGCGCCAACCTGCGCCGCGCCGCCAGCGAGCCAGCCATCGCCAAGAAAAGCGTCGTCTACAGCGACGATCGCCTGATGATCAACCTGGAAGAGCATCGCGTGACGGTGAATGGCGAGCCGGTCCGCCTGACGCCGACCGAGTTCAACCTGCTGGCACACCTGGTCGAGGCCGCGCCGCGCATCGTGCCCTATCGCGAGCTGCTCCAGAACACCTGGGGCTTCGAGTACATCGACGACATTGACTATCTGCGGGTGTATATCTGGCACCTGCGCCGCAAGCTGGAACCCAACCCCAAATCCCCAACCTACATCATCAACGAATTGGGCGTCGGGTATCGCTTTGAACGGCAAGGCTAGCGATAAGCGCCACCGGTCGGGTTGCGTGGCCGCTCCGGTGGCGCGATAATGAGCCTGCGCCCGATTTCACAAATCGCACCGCCGCACACGGGCACTCTGGCGAGCGCGCCCCTTGGCGCACCCGGAATTGCCCGCTCCCCTGGCGGCGAGCGTCGAATTGGCGAATTGGACCGATACACTTAGGAGCTTCTGATATGACGACCGCTCACAAGGTTTTGCCTGGGCCTCGCGCAAAGGAGTTGATCGCACGCGATGCCGCCGTGATCTCCCCATCCTACACGCGCGGCTACCCGCTCGTGATGGCTCGCGGTAAAGGCGCCCGCGTCTGGGATGTCGATGGCAATGAGTTCATCGACTTCACGACCGGGATCGCCGTCACGGCCACAGGCCACGCACACCCCGCCGTGGTACAGGCGATCAAGGACCAGGCAGACAAGTTCATCCATATGTCTGGCACGGACTTTTATTACGAGCCGCAGATCGAAATGGCCGAGCGACTGGCGTCGATTGCGCCGTTTGGCGGCGACGATGCGATGGTCTTCTTCTGCAACAGCGGCGCCGAGGCGATTGAAGCAGCCGCCAAGCTCGCCCGTTACTACACCGAGCGCGGCCGGTTTATCGCGTTCCTGCGCGGCTTCCACGGCCGCACGATGGGCGCGCTGAGCTTCACCGCCAGTAAATACATCCAGCGCGAAGACTTCTTCCCGCTGGTGCCCGGCATTACGCACGTTCCCTACCCCAACACCTATCGCCCGGTGATCAATCCCGATGGCTACGCCGACTATGGCGAGCGGATTGTCGATTACATCGAGAAAGAGATCTTCCAGACGATCGTCCCGGCCAAAGAGGTCGCGGGCATCCTGGTCGAGCCGATCCAGGGCGAAGGCGGCTACGTCGTCCCGCCCGACGGGTTCCTGCCCGCGCTGCGCCGCCTGTGCGACAAGTACGGCATTCTGCTGATCGTGGACGAGGTGCAGACTGGCATGGGCCGCACCGGCAAATGGTGGGCGGTCAACCACTGGGACGTTCAGCCAGACATCGTCTGCTCGGCGAAGGGGATCGCCAGCGGGATGCCACTCGGCGCGATCATCGCCCGCAAGAATATCATGAAGACCTGGGCGCCCGGCGCGCACGCCAGCACGTTCGGCGGCAATCCGGTCAGTTGTGCCGCCGGAATCGCGACCTTCGACCTGCTCAAGAACGGGCTGATCGACAATGCCGCCAAGATGGGCGAGTACATGATGGGGCGGCTGCGCGAGATACAGGAACGGCACCCGAGCATTGGTCAGGTGCGCGGCAAGGGGCTGATGATCGGCGTGGAGTTCGTCAAGGACCGCGAGACGCGCGAGTACGCCGCCGATCTGCGGAACGCCATCGTGGATTGCGCATTCGAAGAAAGCCTGCTGATCCTCGGCTGCGGCACCAGCACCATCCGCCTGATCCCGCCACTGAATGTGGACCGGGAGACGATCGACGAGGCGCTGGTTCGCTTCGAGCACGCGATCACCCGCGCCGAGGAAACCACCCTCTAGGGTACATACGAACAATCAAGGGCGCCTGCGGGCGCCCATTTTTCTCTCAAATGCCGCGCCCCGTAAGAATTGTGCAAGAAATCTGCTAGAAGCTCGCATAAAATCGCCCGATGTGCTGACAGAGCCGCGCGGCGGGGTGTACAATCACAATCACCATGTTTCTGCTACCTGATTATCGCGTCCGCCAGCGCGACTATTTGCTGAACATTAGTCGCGCGCTCACCTCGCAGCTTGACCTGGGCGAGGTGTTGCGGATGATTCTGCAAGCTGCCGCCTCGATGCTCTCCGGCGAGGTCGGCCTGATCGCGCTGCGTGTGGGCGATACCTTCCGCGTGCGCGCGGTTTTCGGGCTGGCCCCTGAGGACGCGCGCACCTTCGACGTGATCCTGCGCGATCTGAACCCCGACATGCTCGGGGAGCTCGACCTCACCTACGTCTATAGCCAGATGCGCCGCGTGGCGCGTACTCTCGGCATCAACCTGCGCCAGATCGTCGCGCTGCCGATGGTCATGGCCGGGGATATGCTCGGTATCCTGTTCGTCTTCCGCGCCTACGCCGGAACGCCCACCGAAAACGACTATCGCCTGCTGCAGAGCTTCGCCGACCAGGCCGCCATCGCCGTGCACAACGCGCGCATGTACGAGTTCGCCAACCAGGAGCGGCAGCGTCTGGCGGCGATCCTCGACCACAGCGCCGACGGAATCATGATCCTCGACGCAAACCTGATAGTCGAGCGATGGAACCGCGCGCTAAGCTGGATGACCGGCCTGCCTGCCGAGCAAGCGCAGGGCCGCCCGCATGACGTGGTCATCCGCTGGAAGCAGCGCGAGCATGGGCCCGATCTGCGCGAGGCCATCGAAGGCGGCTGGCCGGGCGAGCCGAGCGCCGAAGCGCCCGACACGCTTTACGTCGAGGGGGATTTGCAGCGCGTCGACGGGACGACAATCAGCGTCGGCATCACCTACGCCGCGCTCCGCCGCCCGAACGGCGACCTGCAAAACGTGATCGCGAACGTGCGAGACATCACGCACTTCCGCGAAGCCGAGCAGCTTAAATCGACGTTCATCTCGGTCATCTCGCACGAATTGAAGACGCCGGTTGCGCTGATCAAGGGCTACGCCGACACGCTGCGCCGCGAGGATGCGCAATGGGATCGGAATACCGTCCAGAACGGGCTGAAGGTGATCGAGGAAGAGGCGGACCGTCTGGGCGAGCTGATCGAAAACCTGCTGGCCGCGTCGAAACTGCAAGCCGAGGGGATGCGCCTGACGCTGGACGACGTCAGCCTGCCCGCGCTGGTGAATCAGTCGATTGAGCGCTTCCAGACGCAGACCGACATCCACACGCTGACCGCCGAGTTTCAGGAAGGTTTCCCGATCATCACCGGCGACCAGACGCGGCTGCGTCAGGTGATCGACAATCTGCTCAGCAACGCGATCAAGTATTCGCCGAAGGGCGGCAACATCGTCGTACGCGGCACTTACGACGATAAAGAGGTGCACCTCGCCATCAGCGACCAGGGCAGCGGCATCCCCCCGGACCAGCTCAAGCGCATTTTCGAGCGCTTCCATCGGGTCAATAACGCGCTCACCAGCAGCGCTCAGGGGACCGGCCTCGGCTTGTACCTCGCGCACGCCGTCGTCACCGCGCACAACGGACGAATCTGGGCCGTCAACAACCCGTCCGGCGGCGCGACGTTCCACATTATTCTTCCGCGCAACCTCGGCGGCTAGCCGCCTCGCGTGGTTCGACGGCGCGGCCGCCGTGCGGTACACTCCGCCAGTCGCTGAAAGCGTTCTGCCCATAGCGCGCTGATCACCAGCGCCGACGAGGAGTAATCTGAA
Organism: uncultured Anaerolineae bacterium; assembly: GCA_966250245.1. Classification (GTDB taxonomy): domain Bacteria; phylum Chloroflexota; class Anaerolineae; order Aggregatilineales; family Aggregatilineaceae; genus DYGX01. Next base: position 3,027 of record CBINGT010000033.1, on the reverse strand, counting down.
TGTCCCAAGCCGTACGCACGCAACTTACCTGCCCCCGCTGCGGGACCCCCTTCACTGGCATCGTCGAGCAGATTATCGACGTGGGGGTCGATCCGCAAGCCAAGCAGCGATTTTTGTCCGGCCATATCAACACCTTGACCTGCCCGAACTGCGGCAACCCTGTCTCGATTGGCACGCCGCTGGTCTACCACGATCCCAGCAAAGAGCTTTTGATCATTTATGTGCCGATGGAGCTGAACATCTCCCAGCAGGAGCGCGAGCGGGTCACCGGAGACATGGTGCGCCGGCTGACCGATCAGATTCCGCCGGAAAAGCGCCGCGCCTACCTGCTTCAGCCGCGCCAGGCGCTCACCATCCCCGGCATGATCGACATGATCCTCGACGCAGACGGGATCACCGCCGAAATGCGCGAGGCGCAGCGCGAAAAGCTGCGGGTGATGGAGATGTTCTTGCAGGTGAAGCCCGACCAGTGGCCGAAACTGGTGCAGGAGCAGGAAAAGCACATCAACGCAGAGTTCTTCCAACTGCTGCTCGTTACCGCCGAAAACGCCGCGCAGACCGGCCGCGCCGAGATGGCCGAAGGGCTGATCACGCTCTACAACTTCCTGATCGAGAACACCGCCGCCGGGCGCGAGGCGCTGAAGGCCGCCGAAGAACAGGAACAGGTCATTCGGGACATTACGTCAGAGCTTGAGGCGCTTGGCGAGAACATGACGCGCGAGCAGTTCATGGACCTCGTGCTGCGCCACGCCGAGGACGATCAGCATATCCAGGCGCTGGTCGGCGTGATGCGCCCGGCGTTTGACTACGTCTTTTTCCAGACGCTCACCGAGAAGATCGACGCGTCGAAGGGCGACGAGCGCGACCGGCTGGTGCGCCTGCGCGATCAGATCCTGGAATTGACCGCCCTGCTCGACCAGCAGACGCAAGCCGTCCTGCAGCGCGCGGCGGATACCCTGCGCGTGATCGTCAACAGCAAGGACCTCGACGCGGCGATCCGCACGCGCCTCGACCAGTTGGACGACACGTTCCTGGCCGTGCTGCAGGCGAATATCCAGGCCGCCGAGCAACAGAACAACCTTGAGATGTCCGCCCGGCTGAAGCAGGTCTTAGAGCGCGTGCTCGCCATCCTGCGAGAGAACGCGCCGCCGCAGATCCGTTTCATCAACAAACTGATGTCCGCCGAAACGGACGAGGCCGCGCAGGAGCTAATCGAGTCGGAAGGCGCGCAGTTCGGGCAGGAGCTTCTTGCGTTGATGGACGCGATCGCCCAGGACCTCGACGCCGGAAACCAGACGCAAGCCGCCGCACGCCTGCGGATGCTGCGCCAGTACGCCGAGGCGCACGTCACGGGGTAACGGCAGCGGTAAAGCAAGCTAAATACAGCAAAAAGCAGCGAGAGTCAGCCACTCCCGCTGCTTTTTCTATTTCAAGGGATTGTTATGAGTTTTGCGGGTATGAGAGAAATCCAGCATCCAATGTAGGGGCGGAGCTTGCTCCGCCCGTTGTTCACCCTCAATGTATGCTTGCGGGCGCAGCAAGCTGCGCCCCTACAAGTTCTGCGTGCCTTCCTATCCCTGTCAGTTTTGCGCTTGCTCTTTCGCTGCTCTTTGCTGCCCCTCGCTGTTTTTAGCTGTTCTTGGCTGCTTTTAGCCGCCCCTGAATCACTCCGCCGCTGCGGCGAGCGCATCGCCCGCGATCTGCGCCGCCAGCCCCGGATCTGCCACACCTTCCAGCACGACCACCGCCGCGATCGCGCTCATCTCGTCGCCGCGCGTCTGGTCCACAAAGCCGAGGAACCAGCTATACGGTCTCGCTTCCGGCCCGCCGTAGGAAATGCCCGTGTGCCCATACAGCACGCGATCCCCGCGCTGCGCGGCGCGGACGTGCGGGCTTTGCGCCGCCGCCTGGAGCATCGTCAGCCGCACGACTTCGGCCACATCCGCGCGCAAAATCGCCGGGCGGCGCAGCGGAATATCGACCGGTTGCCACTCTTCGGCGTCAGCCGGGCGGATCGCGTCGACCACGTGCAGCGGGATGCCGTTCCCCTGGTTGGCGATCGCCGCGACGACCTGAAGCATGTGCAGCGGGGTCACAGTCAGCGCGCCCTGCCCGGTCGCCGCTTCAAGCCACTCGTCGGGCGGCGTGCTGGCCGTCAACCGCTCGATGACGGGCGGCATCACCGTGCGGAACCCGTTGATCTGCGGCGCGGCCACCAGCCCCAGGATCTCCAGCCGCTGCCACAGCGAATCCGGCGAAACCCGCTCTTGCAGCAGTTGCACGAACGGCGCCGGGCAGCCATACGCGTACGCCTCGGCCAGCGTCAGCGGTTCATCGGGCGTCTCCGGCAGGCAGGAGAGTTCCAGTCCGTTGACCCGCACCGGCGCCTGCGCGTCCGGCAGGTCGCTGTTCAGCACAAACCCGGCTTCTTCCGTCAGGTTGGAGTACGACGCGAGGATCGCGCTTAGGGTGACGGTTTGCAGCGCCCCGCCCGGCTGGTACAGTCCGCTCGTCACGCGGTTCAGCAGGGGTGACGTCGCCTCGTCGACCGTCAGGCGCGCCCAATCCTCGTCGAGCGTATTCGGGTCATAGGCGGGCTGGCTAACCATCCCGATCACGCGCCCGCTCGGCACGTGCGCCAGAACAACCGCCCCGGCCTGATCGCCCATCGCCGCCGCGATCGCCTGCTGCACGTCGAGGTCGATCGTGCTGCGGACGTCCCCGCCTTCCTGCGGGCGGTGCAACGCATCGTTGACGAACTGCTCCCACGCCGAGCCGCCATCCCCGCGCAGCACGGCGTTGAACGCGTCTTCGATCCCCGCCGTGCCGTAGTTGAAGCTGTAGTAACCGGTCGCCGCAGCGGATTCAGGATACGGGTAGACGCGCTCGGTCAGGCCGGACGGCAACACGCGCGTATAGGCGAGCGGCTCACCGTCGCGGTCGTAGATCGTGCCGCGCCGGATCCGCTGCTCCGCGATCACGTTGCGGGCGTTGGCGGAGTCCTGGACCGGCGCCAGCACGAACAGC
>CBINGT010000032.1:0-14248 GCA_966250245.1 uncultured Anaerolineae bacterium | reverse complement strand
TTCGTCGATCCGCAGCGGTTTATGCTACCATTTGAGGTCGCGTCGATCCTATTGATGGCGGCGCTGGTCGGCGCGGTGATGATGGTGCGCCCGTCCCGCGAAGACGACGAAGCGCCCGCGCCGGTCGAGGCGGCTGAGGTGGCCGAGCCCGCTCCGCCGCGCGCCGACGCTGTCGAGCCGGTTCTGGTCGAGAGTCAGGAGTAAGACGCCGATGGTGCCGCTTTATATGTATTTGCTGGTTTCGGCGGCCCTGTTCTGCATCGGGCTGTACGGCGTGCTGTCGCGGCGCAACGCGATCGCGATCCTGATGAGTATCGAGTTGATGCTCAACGCGGCGAATATCAATCTGGTCGCGTTCTGGCGCTATGGGCAGCCGGAGAACATCAGCGGGCAGGCGTTCGCAGCGTTTGTGTTCGTGGTCGCCGCCGCCGAGGTCGCCGTTGGTCTGGCGCTGATTATCAACATTTACCGCCAGCGCCGGTCGGTGGTGGCCGACGACGTGGATTTGATGAAGTGGTGATCGGCGCGGTCAAGGGCACCGCGAAGAAAGCGGTTAACGTTAGCGGTTAGCCGTCCGCGACAAGCGGATGGTCCGGACGCCGCCGGTCTTGCGTGGGTTTGTGGGGGCATTGCGAAGCCTGTTCTGGTTGTTGCTAATGGCTAATCGCTAACAGCCAATTGCTTAGGATAACATCGCCTATGAACATCAATTGGTTAGACGCCGACTATCTGCCCTGGCTGATCCTGTTCTTCCCCGTGCTCAGCTTTGTGATCATCGTGCTGTTCACGAACCGGAACAAGGCGCTCAGCCATGTGGTGGCGCTGGCGGGGATCGGGATCTCCTGGGTGCTCAGCATGATCGAGTTCGCCAAGGTGGTCTGGCTCTCCGACGCGCACCTGGGCGAAGAAGTGTTCGGCAGCACGATCGACTGGATGACGCTGGGCGCGACGACCTTCCGCATGGGCGTGATGGTGGACCCGCTGACGGCGTACATGCTGCTGATGGTCCCGCTGACGTGCCTGCTGATCTTCATCTACTCGCTCGGCTACATGCGCGACGACCCGCACAACTCTCGCTTCTTTGCGTATATCTCGCTGTTTGCGGGCGCGATGCTGACGCTGGTGCTGGCCGATAACCTGCTGATGCTGTTCGTCGGCTGGGAAGTGATGGGCCTGTGCTCGTACCTGCTGATCGGCTTCTGGTTCCACAAGAAGAGCGCGATTCAGGCGGGCGTCAAAGCGTTTATGACTACCCGCGTGGCCGACATGCTGATGCTGGTGGGCATCGGCTACCTGTTCATCGAGGCGGGAACGCTCAACTTCCGCGACATCCTCTACAACGAGGAAATGCTGGCGCGCCTCAGCGACCCGGAGATCTCGCCGGGCGTGCTGTTCGGCGGCAGCGTCGCGGCGATCGTCGGCATCCTGCTGGTGATCGGCACGATTGGCAAAAGCTCGCAGTTCCCGTTGCATGTCTGGCTGCCGGACGCGATGGAAGGTCCGACGCCAGTCAGCGCGATGATCCACGCCGCGACGATGGTTTCGGCGGGCGTGTACATGCTGATCCGCATGTTCCCGCTGCTGTCGGCTGGGGGAGACTTCCATCACGGCGATTTCACGCAGCCGATGATGTTGATGGGACTGGTGGGCGCGTTCACGGCGCTGTTCGCGGGCGTGCTGGCCGTCGGGCAGAACGACATCAAGCGCATCCTGGCCTACTCGACCATCAGCCAGCTTGGGTTTATGGTCGCGGCGCTGGGGATCGGCGCGTGGGTTGCGGCGGCGTTCCACCTGATCAACCACGCTTTCTTCAAGGCGCTGCTGTTCATGGCGTCGGGCGTGGTCATTCACTCGATGGAACACGGCGAGCACCACGCCGCCGAGCACGGTCACGCGCACGAGCTATTGCCAGAGCCGGACGGGCTGGTGATGGACTATGTCGCCCCGCCGAACGACATCCGGCGCATGGGCGGGCTGATCGACCGCATCCCGACGACCGCGATCACGATGGCGATCGGCGGGCTGTCGCTGGCCGGGTTCCCATTCGTCACTGCCGGGTTCTGGTCGAAGGACGAGATTCTGGCCGAAGCGTGGCACGGCATGGGCGAGGGCTGGCCGCTGGCGCTGTTCGTGCTGGTGATGCTGGTGGCGGCTGCGCTGCTGACGGCCTTCTACACCGCGCGGATGTGGTTCATGACGTTCTGGGGCAAGCCGCGCACGGAGGCTGCTGCGCACGCCGGGATCGGCACTTTCCGCAACTGGTGGGTGAACTCGCGCTGGGGCAAGGTGCGCCGCCTCGAGAGCGAGGCGATCAGCCGCCAGGACGCGACGTCTGCGCGCCAGATGGAGATCCCGCTGATTGTGCTGTCGTTCTTCGCGATCTTCGCCGGGTTCATCGGCGTGCATACCGACTTCCCGCTGCTCGGCGCGCTGGACAACCCGCTGCACGAGTTCCTCAGCGGGACGCTGCTGGAGCATCCGCCCGTGATCGATCTGGACGGGCTGCCGATCCTGGTCAGCATCGTGGTCGCGCTCGGCGGCCTGGCGATCGGCTGGTGGCTCTACGGGCGGCGTCCGCTGGCCGAGGGCGAGGCCGATCCGACCGAGCGAGCGCTCGGCGCGGGCGTGTGGGCGGCGCTGCAGAATCGCTTCTACATCGACCTGCTGTATCGCCGCTATTTGCTGCGTCCGGCGGAGTGGTTTGCCACGAATATCGTGATCCAGGCGATTGACAAGGAAACGATCGACGGCGTGCTGGAGACGATCGCGGATAGCTTTATCTGGCTGGGCGAGATGCTCAAGCGCTTCAACACCGTCGTGATCGACGGCGTGGGCGACGGCATCCCGCGCGCGATCGGCGATTTCGCCGCGTGGTTCCGCCAGGTGCAGACCGGGCGGATCCAGCAATATCTGCTGTTCGTCACGCTCGCGCTGCTGGCGATTGGCACGCTGTTCTTGCTCCAGGTTCGCTAAGGGCGGAGGCGCTGCTCCATGTTCGATTTCATTCCAGGGGACTTCCTCACGACGCTAACGCTGCTGCCGATGCTGGGCGCGGTGGTCGTCTTCGCGCTGCCGCGCGAGAAGGCGCAGCTTGCCCGCTGGCTGGCGCTGGGCATCAGCCTGGTCGTGGCGGTAATGGCGATCGTGGTGTTTGTCAACGTAGCGAGCGATCCGCCGGGGCCGGATGAGTGGGCCTACGAGTATCAGGTCGAGTGGTTCCCGCAGTTGAACGCGACGTGGCACGTGGGCGTGGACGGCCTCAGCGCGACGATGGTTTTGCTGACCGGGCTGCTCGTTCCGCTGGCGATCCTGATCTCGTTTGAGGTGACGGATCGCGTGCCGCAGCACATGGCGCTGTTCCTGTTCCTCGAAACGGGCATGATGGGCGTGTTTGTCGCGCTCGACATGGTGATCTTCTTCCTGTTCTGGGAAGTGGGTCTCGTCCCGATGTACTTCCTGATCTTCCTGTGGGGCGGCGAGAACCGGCGCTATGCGGCGAACAAGTTCTTCCTGTACACGATGGCCGGGTCGTTGGGGCTGTTGCTGGCGACGCAGTTGATCGGCCTGTCGGTCGGCAGCTTCGACATCCCCGTGATGCTGCGCGAGTGGCCGGAGTTCACCGGGCAGGCGAACAGGATCCTCGGCGTGAATGTGGACATCGCCAAATACTATGCGCTGCTCGGCTTCGCGATCGCCTTCCTGATCAAGATCCCGGCGTGGCCGTTCCACACGTGGTTGCCGGACGCTCACACCGAGGCGCCGACCGCTGGCTCGATGCTGCTGGCGGGCGTGCTGCTGAAGCTCGGCGCGTACGGGTTCCTGCGGCTGGCGATCCCGCTGTTCCCGCGCGAGTGGGTCGTGCAGCGGACGCTGTTCAGCCTGGACTACAACCTCGCCAGCATCCTCGGCTTCCTGGCGGTGATGGGCATCGTGCTCGGCGCGCTGGCGGCCTGGGGACAGGAAGACTTCAAGCGGCTGGTGGCGTATTCGTCGGTCAACCACATGGGCTTTGTGGTGTTGGGGCTGGCGGTCGCCGCGCTGATGTACGGCAACGTGTGGGCGCGCTCGAACAACGACTGGATCCTGCACGCCAACGCCGCTGGTATCGAGCTGTCCGATACGGAGCTGCGCTCGCAATCGGCGGCGCGACAGAAGATCGACGAGGTGTATGACGAAACGCGTTTCGAGGCGGACCGGCAGGAAGCGGTGATCGCGCTCAACGGCGCGGTGCTGCAGATGTTCAATCACGGGCTGTCCAGCGCGGGGATGTTCTTGCTGGTCGGCGCGCTGTACCACAAGACGCACACGCGCGATCTGAGGCGCTATGGCGGGCTGTGGGACATCATTCCGGTGTTCGGCGCGCTGCTGATCTTCGTCAGCATGGCGTCGCTCGGCCTGCCGGGGCTGAACGGGTTCGTCAGCGAGTATCTGGTCGTGGCCGGATCGGTCGAGTTCTTCATGCCGTACGTGCTGATCAGCATGATCGGCCTGCTGGTGACCGGCATCTACATCCTGAAGGCGATCCAGAAGGTGCTGCACGGGCCGTACAACACCGAGTGGGCGGAATATGATCGGACGCAGCACAAGCTGGAGATCACCCGGCGCGAAGTGCTGGCGCTGGCGCCGCTGGTGGTGCTGATGCTGGCGATTGGGCTGTATCCGCGACCGATTCTGGATGTGATTAATAACGGCGTGGTCCGTTTCTTGGGCGGCTAGCGACACGCGCGCGGCGGGACGCAATGCCGGCCTTCGCGTCATAGGAGACCTACGCATATGGTGATTACATTTAGCGGCGTCTTGACGGGCATCCTGCTTATGCCGGTGCTTGGCGCGATCGTGATCTTGTTGCTGCCCAAGGAGCAAAAAGAGGCGGCCCGGATCATCGCGGCGGTCGTGACCGGGATGGTCCTGCTGCTGGCGCTGGGCGTCTTCTTCGGCTACGACTCGAACGCCGCCAACGCTGCCGCCGAAAACGGCGAGGTGTACTTCGCCTTCGAGGACCATGTCCAGTGGATCGAGTCGGTTGGCATTAGCTGGCATGTGGGCGTGGACGGCGTGTCTGCGCCGATGGTCCTGCTGACGGCGCTGGCGGGGTTCACCGGCGTGCTGATCTCGTGGGGCATCGAAGACCGCACGCGGGAGTTTATGGCGTTCTTCCTGCTGCTGGTCGCGGGCGTGATCGGCGTCTTCATCGCGGTCGACCTGTTCGTGCTGTTCTTCTTCTACGAGCTGGCGATCTTCCCGATGTACTTCCTGATCGTCATCTGGGGCTGGGTGAAGACGCGCGAATATGCCGCGATGAAGCTGACGCTCTACATCCTGGTCGGCTCGGTCGTGGCGCTGATCGGCCTGCTGGTGCTGTACTTCAAGGCGGGCGCGGCGACTGGCACCGGCGACTACAGCTTCGACTTCCGCGCGCTGCACGCCGCCGCGCAGGCGGGTGTGTTCGACGAGCCGTTTGCGGACTGGACGGACATCTCGACCGCGCGGCTGTGGTTCCCGGCGATCTTCATCGGCTTCGGCGTGCTGGCAGGCATCTGGCCGTTCCACAACTGGAGCCCGGATGGTCACGTCGCGGCGCCAACTGCCGTCTCGATGATCCACGCGGGCGTGCTGATGAAGCTCGGCGCGTTCGCGGCGCTGCGGGTCGGCGTGCAGTTGCTGCCGGACGGCGCGCGGGCGCATTTGCCGTGGATCATCTTCCTGACGCTGATAAACGTGGTTTACGGCGCGCTGATCGCCATGCGCCAGCGCGACTTCAAATATGTCATCGGGTTTAGTTCGGTCAGCCACATGGGGCTGGTGAGCATGGGCTTCGCGACGATGAACCTCACCGGTATGACCGGCGCGGGCCTGCAGATGTTCAGCCACGGCGTGATGACGGCGCTGTTCTTCGCGTGCGTCGGGATGGTCTACGACCGGGCGCATACGCGCGATATTCCGAGCCTGGGCGGGTTTATCCAGAAATTGCCGCTGGTCGGGATCGCGTTCATCATCGGCGGCTTCGTGAGTATGGGCATGCCAGGGCTGAGCGGCTTTGTGGCGGAGTTTCCGATCTTCGTCGGCCTGTGGGATGGCCCGGTGACGGAGCCTATCGCGGGCTGGCCGACGGATACCTTCAACTACTACGGCGCGATCGCGATTATCGCGGTGCTCGGCATTATCGTCACGGCGGCGTACGTGCTGCGGGTTGTCGGGCAGGTGTTCTTCGGCGAGTTCAACGAGGAACGCTTCCCCGGCGTGACGTCGATCACGGTGTACGACAAGATCGCGCTGGGGCTGCTGATCTTCTGGCTCGTGCTGGTGGGCATTTACCCGAAGGTCATGGCGCCGATGATCGAATCTGGTATGCGGCCGATCGTCTCGATGCTGGGAGGGTAACTTGGACTTCTCGACTGACGTTCAGGCAAGCATCCTGGCGATCTTGCCGGAAATCTTGATGACGGTGCTGGCGGTTGCGCTGCTGGCGCTGGACGTGGTGTGGCCGGACGAGCGCAAGCGCGAGCTTGGCTACGTCGCCGGGGTGGGCCTGCTGGCGATTACCGGCATCATGCTGGTGCTCGCGCCCGCGCCCGACGAGCTGTCTGACCAGCTTGTGCTCGGCGGCATGATCCGGCACGACGACTTTGCGCAGATCTTCCGCGCGATGGTCATGATCGGCGGCGCGCTGAGCTGCCTGGTGACGATGGGCGTAGCTCGCCTGCAAGACCGGGGCGACTTCTACGCCGTGCTGGTCGTCACGGTGATCGGCACCAGCCTGATGAGCGCCGCGTCGGACCTGATCATGGGCTTCCTGGCGCTGGAGATGACGTCGATCACGGCGTATCTGCTGGTCGGCTATCTGCGCGGCAACGCTAAGAGCAGTGAAGCGGGCCTCAAATACTTCCTGTTCGGCGCGTTTACGTCCGCTATTTCGCTCTACGGCCTGACGCTGCTCTACGGCTTCACCGGCGAGACGAACTTCTACCGGCTGGGTGGCCTGCTCGGACGGGCCGATCTGCCGGATGGCCCGGTTGTGGCGGCGATGGTGCTGATCGGCGTCGCATTCGCGTTCAAGATCAGCGCGGTGCCGGTTCACTTCTGGACCCCGGACGTGTACGAGGGCGCGCCCACGCCGATCACGGCCCTGCTGAGCACGGCCAGCAAGGCGGGGAGCATGGCGCTGTTGCTGCGCTTCTTCCTGGCGGTCTTCCCCCCGGCGGACCTGCTCGGCGCGGTCGAGGGTGTGAAGAATTACAGCGAGTTCTGGGTGCAGTTGGCAGCAGTGCTGGCAGTTGTCTCGATGACGCTCGGCAACGTGCTGGCGCTGGTGCAGCGGAACATCAAGCGGCTGCTGGCGTATTCAACCATCGCGCACGCGGGCTACATCCTGATGGGCGTCGCCGCGATCTCGACCGACCGCAGCGGGGACGGTGCGGCAGCGGTGGCGTTCTACATGTTCATGTACGTGCTGACTAACGCGCTCGCCTTCGGCGTGGTGATCCTGTTCGCCAACGCGACCGGCAGCGAGGAGATCCGGGACTTTGCAGGGCTCAGCCGCCGCAGTCCGTGGCTGGCGCTGGCGATGACCGTCGCCCTGCTCAGCCTGGCGGGGATCCCCCCGGCGGCGGGGTTCGTGGGCAAGTTCCTGCTGTTCCGCGCGGCGGTGGACGCCGACCTCGTCTGGCTGGCGATTGTCGCCGTCCTGAACACGATCATCGCTCTGTACTACTACCTGGTGGTCGTTAAGGTGATGTACATGGAGCGCGGCGCCGACGAGGACCAGCCGCTGCCTGTTTCCGCGCCGTACAAGTGGGCGCTGGGGATCTCGGCGCTCGGCGTGCTGTTGCTCGGCACAGTGCTGATCTCGCCGCTGGTCGATTGGGCGACCGAGGCGGCGCACGCGCTGTACGTGCTGCTCTAGCGCCTGATGTGAGAGGTTTGTGAGCGAGGTAGCGTCCGCTGCCTCGCTTTTGATTCGTGTGACGCGGGTCACCTGACCTATCGCGATCTCCCACGCCTGACCCGTTTATAACGGCGTGCGGCCCTCTATAATGCAGGAAAGGTGAGTTGTGGAGACAGGCAAATGGAAGCTGGCGAGGATCTGAAACGAGACCGCGACGAGAGCGACCCGCGCTATCACGCCGAGAATATTCAGCGCATGCTCCGCGATGTGATGGATCATGTGCGTGAGGATGTCGGCAAGGTGGACGACCCGAAGGCGCAGGCGCTTTACGAAACGACTGCCGAGGTGCTTGGCGGGCTGGCGACGGCGTACCAGCACTATCTCGATCGCTCGGAGAAGGCGTGGCGCTAGTGAGCTGACTTAGCGAACTGAGCGCTCGCTGCAAGTCGATCGCGCCCCAAATCAGCGGGGCGCGTTTTCATACCGTGTTGATTGTGCATCTGATCCGGCATTTATCTATAAACTTTGATATTCAAACCGTGCGGGGAGCGCATGGTGCAAACTGGGGACATCGATGGACCTGACCGAAGCATACGACATGTTGAGCGCGCTGCGCGAGCCAGCGGACCTGCTGGACGGGCATTTCGGGCCGCTGACTGACGAACAGCGTAACTTCGCGCAGATGATTTACGACGGCAACCTCAAGGCGCGGCAGTGGATTGAGGAGTGGAACCGTCTGGATAAGCGCACCGTCACTGCCGAGGCGCTGGCGCTGCACGCGCACAAGATCAACAGCGGCCTGACGATGCTGCTCGGCTACGCGTCGCTGTTGCTGACCGAAACGGGCGGGGACGTGCCGCCTGAGATGGCGGCGGCATTGAGCGCGATTATCGCGGTGGGCGAGCAGGTGCACGCTGCGGTGCAGGACGCTTTCGAGGCGTATTCGCGGGGCATTTCGAGCGTCTGAATCCCAATCCGGCTTCCTCGGCGTGAAACGGGCGTACAATGAGGGTGCGCGCGTTTATCACACGAGGTGGCACGATGGCAGACGAGCAGGCAAAGCCGCATCCGTGCGAGATCTGCGAGCTCCGCAAGCAGGCCGAGGCAAACCCTAACACGTGGAAAGCGCGCATCTGGCGCTGGCACACGAAGATTTGCCCTGGGTGGCGCTCGTACCAGCGTTATCTCGCAGCGCAGACCAAGCACTAGCTCCAGCTAAGGCGGCGACTCCAGCGGAACGAGCGCCGGTGTAGGGGCTTGGCTTGCCCAGCCCGTCGTGTGGTCGCGTGCGGGCGATCAAGCCTCACCCCCTACGAGAGAAACCGGCACGGTGCGGTTCCGCATGCAGCGCGAGACGCGAGGGTTAGCGGCTCAGCGCAGTTTCGACGCGGCTGCGCAACATCGGCTCGGGCACGACGCCGACGATCCGGTCGATCAACTCCCCGCCCTTGAAGAACAGCAGCGTGGGGATGGCCTGCACCTGATAGGTGGTCGGTGTGCGCGGGTGGTCGTCGACGTTCAGCTTGGCGACCTTCAGCCGCCCGGCGTATTCCCCGGCGAACTTCTCCATGACGGGCGCGATCATGTGGCAGGGTCCGCACCACGGCGCCCACAGGTCCACCAGCACCGGCAGATCGCTGTTCAGTACTTCCTCGGCGAAGGTATCGTCGCTCACTTCGACCGGATGGCCTGGCGCGCTGGCGGCGGGCTGCTCCGGCAGCGGACCGCGCCCCAGCAGGTACGCAACGTGATCGCGCACGCTCTGCGACGTGATGACGGACGTCCGCGCGACTTCCTGCCCCTCGCGGAACAGGATCAGCGCCGGGCCGGAGCCGTCGAGGCGCGCAGCGGCATGCGGATTCTCCGCCGTGTTCAGCTTGGCGATCAGCAGGCGCCCCGCCTCGGTTTGCGCAAGCTGGCGCAGCGTTTCCTCGACCGAGCCGTCAAGCGCGCTCCCACTCCACAGCAGCAGCGCGACCGGCAATCCGGCGTTCAGCACACGGTCGAGGCTCTGATCGTTCGTGTTCAGCGGTGTATCAAAGCGTGGCATGTGTTTCCTCTTTCCTGTTCAACGTTGTGGCGTGTGTTCAAACAAGCGTCCGAAATAGCAACTGGCTGTTCGCAATAGGTCGAGATCATTCGCGTGGCGTGCGGCGCACACGCTCTCCCTTTTTGATTGGATGCAGGAGCGGGCAGAAAAGTTTGTAAGAAGTGCCTCATAAAAATTGGGATAGCATGAAGGCCGCCCAGCGGCAAGTAAGGGGTTTCCGCTTCCCATAAATAGTTCCTTTTTGAAGACCATTTTTTGACAATTACCAGCCGTTTTGCTACGCTTGTGAGCAAAAGTACAGGTTCTATGTTTGTGCACCGGGCGGCGAGATTAGGCCCGAGAAGCCTGAACCTCCTCCGATGACGCGCAGCAGGACGTGCTCCTATGCATCCTAGACTTGCCCCGCGGGCACCGTCCAGCGCCGCGCAGATAGTTATCGGAGAAACCGGCTGCAGCGCCCTGGTGATCGTGCTTCTGGCGACCGGGGCGGGGTTGCTGCTGGATTTCCAAGTAACGAATTTGCATCCCGTTTTCAGCGTGGCTCTGCCACTGGTCGGCATACCGGCTGCCCTTTACTGGGCAGCGCGCAGGACAACACGGAGCATGGGTCAGAACCGCCAAAGCGACTACGTGCGCAACCTTGCCCTTGCAGCGGTAGCCGGTCAAGCAGGCTGTCTGTCGGTGGTGCTTATTTTTTTGGCGTTATTCGCGGGGTTGTTCCTCGATGCGCGGTTAGATACCCATCCGGTCTTCACGATCGGGCTGGTGCTGGTGAGTGTTCCGATCAGTCTGTACGCGATGGTGCGGCTGATGCTGTCGTCGGTGGGGGCGATCAAGCTCACGCCGCCGCCGAGCAAAGCAAAGAGCGCGCATACTGATCAGGTCAAGGCTGCTGCAGAAAAGGAGAATGGCTCTTGAAGGGAGTGCTGATACTTCTCGGCATCATTGCCGTCTCGGTTGTGATGTGCGGGGTGATCCCGTTCTGGCTGATGCCCGAGCTCGGCATCGCCGTGGCGCTGCCGGTGATCATGGTGCCGGGCGAGGTGGTCTGGGAAGACTTCCTCGGCATCAGCGGCCTGACGGTGACCAACACCCTGATCGGTACCCTGGTGGCGGACGTCCTCGTGCTGCTGTTCGCCTTCGGCGCGGTCCGCAAAATGAGGGAAGTCCCTGGCCGCTGGCAGGGGCTGTTCGAGGTGCTGACCGACGCGCTCTACGGGCTGGCGAAATCGACCGCCGGGGCGAACGCGCGCAAGATCTTCCCGCTGATGGCGACGATTTTCCTGTTCTTGCTGATCGCCAACTGGGTGAAGCTGATCCCTGGCGCGGAGAGCATCGGCCTGATGCACTGCGCAGCCGAGGGGATCAACGGCTATGAGCGGAACGGGATTCTGCTGAACGTAGAAAAGGCGATGGATCCCGGCACGCGCGCGACCGCGGCTGATTATGAGGCGTGCCATGCCGCCGAGGAGGGCGAGCACGCTGCAGAGGAGGCCGAACCCGGCGAGGGGGTAGAGGGCGAGCAATCCGCCATCGAGACCACTGAGGAAGAGGAAGCCACCGCCGCCGAACAGCTCGCCAGCCAGGGTGACACCGGCGTGCGCGATGACCTGTACGCGGTGACCCCTTTCCTGCGCGGCGCGGCGACTGACCTGAACCTGGCGCTTGGCCTCGGCCTGATCGCGTTCGTCGCCATCCAGTATTTCGGCGTGCAGGCGCTGGGTATTGGCTACTTCACGAAGTTCCTGAACACGCCCGCGCTGGAAAACGCCGCGAAGCGGCCGATGGGCATCATGGACTTTGTGGTCGGCTTGCTCGAGCTGGTGCTGGAGTTCGCGAAAATCATCAGCTTCGGCTTCCGTCTTTTCGGCAACCTGTTCGCGGGCGGCGTGTTGCTGTTCGTGATGTCGTTCCTTGTCTCGATGCTGGTTCCGGCGGCGGTTTACGTGCTGGAGCTGTTCGTGGGCCTGATTCAGGCGTTCGTGTTCTCGATGCTGCTACTCATCTTCAGCTCGGTGGCGATGCAAGGCCACGGTTCGGAGCATGAGGCGGAGCATTAGTTCTGTGGCCGGCGCTAAGTGAGCGTCGCCCGGCATTGGTATCTCACTTGAAGCAACCTGCTGCTTCACACACTTGACCCAAATCAGGAGAGGATTTCATGGAGATTACGGGCAACCTTGTCGACGCTGCGAAGGCAATCGGGGCCGGTCTGGCGATGATCGGCGTGATCGGACCGGGTATTGGTATCGGCCTGCTGGTTCAGGGCGCCCTGAACGCCATCGGTCGCAACCCCGACGCTTCTGGTCAGATCACGACGAACATGATCCTGGGCATTGCTTTCGCGGAGGCCGTGGCGATCTATGCGCTGGTCGTCGCGTTGATCATCCTGTTCCTTTAGTCACCGACTCGGGAGGGTGATCAGTGGACGCATTAGGAATTAATGCCGGCTTCTTCATTGCTCAGATAGTCAACTTCGGCATCATCTTCTTCCTGCTGGCGAAGTTCGTCTGGCCGCGCGTGCTCAACATGCTCGACGAGCGCTCCGACCGGATCGCCAAGGCGCTGGAAGACGCGCGCGCTGCCGAAGAGGCGCGGGCCAACGCCGAGCGCGAGCGCGATCGCCTGCTGGCCGAGGCGAGAGCCGAGGGGCAGCGTCTGATCGACGAGGCGCGTCAGCGCGGCGAAGAGCAGCGCCGACAGATGATCCGCGAGGCGGAACACGAGGCGGAAGAACGCCGTGCTCAGGCTCGCATCCAGACCGAAGAGGAACGCAACCGTATGCTGGGCGAGTCGCGCGATCAGATCGTGCGGCTGGCGATCGCTGCCGCCGAGCGTCTGATCGGTGCGTCACTGGACGAGGCGCGCCAGCGTGAGACCGTCGAGCGGTTCTTCACCGAGGTTCCGGCTGAGGCGCGCAATCTCGGTCGCGTCGTCAACGTAACCTCGGCCATTCCGCTGACCGAGGCGGAGCAAGCGGAAGTCAAGCGCCTGACCGGCGCCGAAGAAGTGACCTACCACGTTGACCCCGATATTCTGGGCGGGTTGATCCTGCGCTCGGGCGACAAGGTGGTGGACGGCAGCGTTCGAGGTGACCTCACGGCGCTGTCTCACCGCTTGCGCTAAACAGGGGAAAATGGTTGTCATCGAGGATGCATCGCCAGGGCGGCTAGCGGCTCCCTGGCGTTTGCATTTTGTCTGGCGACACCTGTTTAGAGGGGGATAGCATGCGAACCTTACCGTTAGGGAATACTGGCGTCGAGGTGAGCGCCCTGTGTCTTGGCGTGCTGAACTTCGGTTCGCGTGACGACGAAGCCACGTCGTATCAACTCCTTGATCAGTACGTCGAGGCGGGCGGATCGTTCATCGACACGGCCAACATTTACTCACACTGGGTCCCGGGCTGCAGTGGCGGCGAGAGCGAAGAATTGCTCGGGCGCTGGTTGCGGGATCGCGGCAACCGGCAAGATCTGTTCATCGCGTCGAAGGTCGGTTTTGAGTATCCGGGCGTGGAGCGCGGTCTGCGAGCCGCCACGATCGAAGCGGAGTGCGAGAAAAGCCTGCGCCGCATGGGCATCGAGACGATCGACCTGTACTACGCGCACGTGGACGATCGCAACACACCACTCGAAGAAACGATGACCGCTTTCGACCGGCTGGTGCGGGCGGGCAAGGTTCGCTTCATCGGCGCGAGCAATTATCTGGCGTGGCGGTTGGAGCAGGCGCACTGGGTTTCCAAGACCAACGACCTCGCAGCGTTCTGCTGCCTGCAACAGCGATATACGTATCTGCGGCCGAATCGCAATGCGCGGTTTGGCAGCCAGGAAGTCGCGACCAGCGCAGTGCTCGACTATGTGGCGTCGCGGCGGCACGATTTTACGCTGCTGGCCTATTCGGTGTTGCTGAGCGGCGCCTATACGCGCGAGGACCGGCCCCTGCCGGAGCAGTATCGTAGCGAAGACTCGGAAGCGCGGCTGCGCGTATTGCGCGAGGTAGCACGGGAAGTGGGCGCGACGCCTAACCAGGTCGTGCTGGCGTGGATGCTACACAGCGATCCGCCGGTGCTGCCTCTGATCGCGGTGAGCACGCCCGAGCAGATGGTAGAGAACCTGGGCGCGCTTGAAGTTCGCTTGAGCGCCGAGCAAATGGACCGGCTCAACCAGGCCGGAGCGTGACGTCAGCACGCAGCAGATGAAAGGCGCGCCGGGGCAGCCCTGACGCGCTTTTTTTGTTCCTGCTGCCTTAAACGTGTTTCTTCAGTACAATCAAGCAGCGGTTGGCGCCCTGACGGCTGCTAACCGCGAAGCGCTGATGGC